>CAKZKH010000103.1 GCA_937122485.1 uncultured bacterium
CCGTAGGCCGCCAGGGCCAACCCCGCAAGAACCAGGGCCCACCGCACCAGTTGGCGAGGTCTGGGGCGGCCTACCCGTTGGGCCAGCCAAAAGGTCAGGACAATCCACGCGGCGAAGGCCACCAGGGTCACCGCCAGGCCCACAAACACCGTCTGCGGATCCACCGGCGCGTCGATCCACAGTTGGGGTGTAAGAAATCCCCCCGTGCGGAACCACCCCAACGTGCTGGAGAACACAAACAGCAAGATGAGGGCCAGAAGCGGGGTGAAGAAAGTATAGAATAGGACTCCAGTGACTGTGATCGTGTAATCCCAAGCCCCACCCCGCCGCCAGGCGATGGAACGCCCAAGGGGAAACCCCAGGAGGAATCCCGTCACCGAGGCCACCAGGAAAAGCACCACCGTGCGGGGGAGTCGTTCTTTGATAATGTCCCACACCTCCCGGGGGTAGTGGTCAAACGACACCCCCAGGTTCCCCCGCAGGACGTTCCCCACATAGTGGACGTACTGGTCCCATACCGAGCCGGTCAGACCCAGGCGGGCCTTGAGGGCCTCCCTGGCCTGCGGGGGGATCCTGGGGTTCATGAGGAACTTGTCCATGTAGTCCCCGGGCATGGCTTGGAACAAGACGAACACCACGGTGAGGAACAAGAAGAACGTGACCACGATTTGGGTCAACCGCCCGGCAATGAACCGCAGCATCCCCCGGCTCCTCTCAAGCGGGTCGGGGGCAGGAGTCCCTACCCCCGACCCACCCGAACAGCGATTCTACTTTACAGCCTTGACCGTGGTCAGCGGCCACACGAACTGCAGGCCGCCCAGGACCTCGGTGTACGGGAAGGCGATCTTGTCCACCCGATAGGCCTCCACAATGGGGCTATCGAACAGGATGATGTAGGGCACGTCCCGGGCCAGGATCTCCTGCATCCGGAACACGAGGGGACGCCCCTCCTCCACCGACTGGGCTGAGAGGAACGCCTCCGCCAGCTCGTCGAATTCCGGATTGCGGTAACCCGGGGTGTTGAACCCGTCGATGAAGTCCATCGAGGAGTGCCAGAAGTAGAACAGGTAATCGGGGAAGGCCGGATCGCCCAGGGACCACCCCAAGATGTACATGTCGTAGTTGAACCCATCGGGTGCCCACACCTTGTCCACGATCACGTTGAACCCGGTGAGGTTGGCCTTGATAGGAATTCCGATCTCCCGGGCCCACTGCTCAATGTACAGGGCGAAGGTGGCCCGCAACGGGTCATAACCGGCGCTGGGGGCCAAGAGCTCCAGTTCCGGACAAGGGCTGCCATCCGGGAGCTTGAACCCCCGCGGGGCCGAGACGCGCCGACCATCGGGCAGCACACCCACCACGGCCTCGTTGCGGGTCCCCGCGTTGACCACCAAAGGCTCAGCCTCCCAAGAGAAGCCGGCCGCCTTGAGGATGGCAACGGCCTCGCCAACCCGCTGGGCCCGGGTCATGCCCTGGCCGTAGACGACCACGTTGGGGTTGTGCCAGAACGGGTTGGAATCTGGCACCGCCGAGTACATGGGGACGATGATGCCCTGGAAGATGTTGTTGGCCAGATACTCCCGATCGATGAGGGTGGCGATGGCCTGACGGAAGGCCAGGTTGTCCATGGGGCTGCGGCGCATATTGAAGGCCATGTAGCGGAACCCCCAGGGAGGGTTGGAGACGAGCTGCACGTTGGCCGCCCGCTTGAGCCGTTCCTGGAAGCCGCTGGCCAGTCCCAAGGGGTTGAGGAGGAACCCGATCTCCCCCCGCTGGAGGGCGAGGATGGCAGCGTCCTGGTTCAGGTAGATGGTGTACAGCAACCCCGACACGTACGGGCCCTCGGTCAAGGACAGCTTCACCGTCCCCGTCTTCCCCCCGTAGCCGCTGAAGCTGTAGTTCAGGGCCGGGTTTTCAATGGTAACGCCCCCGCCCTCGTAGAAGGTCAGGGTCTCGCCCTTGGCGAAGTACGTGGGGTTGACGTTGACCTGAGCAAAGGCCCCTGGTTGCCACTGAGCGAACTTGTAGCCTCCCAGCGTGGGCTCGCCCTTGGGAACCACCGCAAGCAGCGTGCCCGCCGGATCCGCCGTCTTCAGCGCCTCGGCCAACTTGGGCTGCCAGAACTTCTTTTGCACGATGGGGCACTTCAGGGCCCCGAACGTCCACTCTCCCAGCCCCGGGGGGTAGGCGTAGACGAAGGCCACCGTGAAATCGTCCACCTTGTTCACAGCAAGCAAGCTATCCGGAGCATAGGCTGGCCAGTTTCCACCCAGGGCGATGACCATCCGTCCCCCGCCCACTTCGGTGAGGAGCAGTTCAAACGTGAACACCACGTCGTCGGCCGTGAACGGGGTGCCGTCGGTCCAGGTGATCCCTTGGCGGAGCTTCACGGTCGCTGTCCAGGTGCCGTCCGCGCCCTGCTTGAACTCCGTGGGGAAGTCCGCCGCGAGCGAAGGAACAAATGTCCAGAACGGTGCCGCAGAACCGTAGAGGCTGCCGTATTGCCCGCCCAACACGTAGGCGTTCCACACCGTGGCATCCGGCCCGATCTGGGCAAAGATGTTCGTTGTGGTGAGGTCCTCAAAGATCCCGATGCTGAGCACCTGGGCCCAGCCCCCTACAGCCAAAATCGACACAACAATCCCAACCGCTAGTTTGCGCATCGCTTCCTCCTTGACCTTGAGCCACTCCTTCCTGCTCCACAGCCAACACCCAACGTCAGGAACGTCCTCCTGGCTCATCACCTCCCTCCAAAGAAACGCGAATTTCCCGAGAACGCACAAGTGGCCGTTTTGCTTCCCCCAAGCAGAGTCCGTCCTTCTGGTTCTGAGCGGACCATTGCGGTCTAGACCGTGGTGCGCCCGCGCAGGCGGGGATCGAGGATGTCCCGCAGGGCATCGCCCACGAGGTTCCAACCCAAGGTGAACAGCAAGATGGCCAGGCTAGGATAGAGCACGATCCACCAAAACTGGTGGAGGCGGGGAATCCACGCCCGGGCAAAGGAAAGCATCTGCCCCCAGTCCGCATAGCCCACTTCCGCTCCCAGGCCCAAAAACGAGAGGGCCGAAAAGCTGATCACGTAGGAGCCGATGTCCATGGAGGCCACCACCAGGGTGGGGTAGATGGCGTTGGGGAGGATGTGCCGGAAGATGATGCGGAGATGCCCGGCCCCGGCAGCCCTGGCCGCGGCCACGTAGTCCCGCTCCTTCACGCTCAAAATGTCCCCGCGGATAAGGCGCGCGTAGCCCATCCACCCGAAGATGATCAGGGCGATCATGGCGGTGGTCAGGCCCCGACCCAATCTGGGCTGGAGCACCGCGGCCATGGTCATTGCCGCCACCAAAAACGGAAAGGCAAAGAAGATGTCGGTAAGGCGCATAATGACCTCGTCCACAAGGCGACCAAAGTAAGCGGCAATGGAACCGATCAGAACACCAATCACCAGGGTGGCTCCAGTGATGTACAACCCCACCTTGAACGCCGTGCGCGTCCCCCACACCACACCGTAGTACACGTCGTACTGACCCTCCGTGGTCCCAAAGGGCTTTACTTGCGAGAGCTTCGCCTGCCCAGTGATCACCCGCCAGATCCCCTCGAAGGGGTTGTCCACACCGGGAGGGGCCGGGGTAGGGGAGTACCCATGCTGCACAATCCGATACGGTTCCCGAGGCCGCTCCGGCGGGGCCAGCCACGGAGCCGCAATGGCCACGGCGATGAAAAATATCAGAAGAAGTAGCCCGGTGAGGGACAGGGGGTTTCGCAGAAGCTGCTTGACCGTTCTCATTCCAGCCGGATCCTTGGGTCAATGACCGCGTAGAGGATGTCCACGATCAGGTTGCCGGCCACGAGGAGAACGGCGTTGAACAAGGTGAAACCGAGCACGGTGAGAATGTCCAGTTGGGTGGCGGCCGTGGCCGCCCACCGCCCCAACCCAGGGTAGTTGAACACGGTCTCCGTGAGAACCACCCCGTTCAGCAACCCCACGAGGAGCAGGCCGCCCATGGTGGCCACAGGAATCATCGCATTCCGCGCCGCGTGCTTGTACACCACAATTCGCTCCTTCAAGCCTTTGGAGCGGGCCGTCATCACGTACTCCTGGCGCAGGGTCTCCAGCATGGAGGAACGGGTGACCCTCAAAAGCAAGGCCCACTGGATGTAGGACAAGGTCAGCACCGGCATGATCAAATGCCGCAGGGCGTCTGCGAATACGTCAAGCCGGCCGTTGAGCAGGGCATCCAGCGTGTACATGCCTGAGTACTGCTTGAACGTTCCCCCGATCACCTCCCGGGTCACCCAGTCGGAAATCCTCCCCGGCGGGAACCACTTGAGCATGGCGTAGAACACCATCAACATCAGGAGCCCGTACACAAACGAAGGAAAGGACCAACCCACCAAGGCAAAGACCCGGGTGGTGTGGTCCAGAGGGCGGTTGTGGTGCAGAGCCGAGAGGATGCCGAGCCAGACTCCCACAACCAGCACGGGGATCGCAGCCCACAGGGCCAGTTCGGCCGTGGCCGGGAAGTAGTGGCCCAAGGCTTGAAGGACTGGTCGCTGGGCTGTCTTCGACCACCCAAAGTTTCCCCGCACGATCTGATTCAACCACCGCCAGTACTGAACGTGGATGGGATCATCCAGCCCGTACTTGGCGATGATCCGCTGCAAGGCATCCGGACTTTTGGGGATGTCCTTGACGTAAAGGCCCGCGCGCATCTTGGGATCGAGAAAAGAAAATATTCCGAAGATGAACACCGTAACCCCGAGGAGGATCACAGGAAGGACCATCAGACGCCGAACGATGTAGGCCAGCATCTTCAGGGCGGTTTATACACCCGCAAGATTGGAAAAACAAGGGCCGGGGGAGGTCCCCCCGGCCCCTGGTTCAGCCTCTTGGGTTTAGCCCTTGGACAGGACGTAGAAGTAGTCCCCTGGGTAAGCGGGGTTGTAGAACCATCCCTTGACCCACGGCTGCTCGTACCGGCGGACCAAGAGCTCCAAGTGGGCCACGTTGATGGCGTAATCCACCGCCAACCGGTTGAGCTCGAAGTACAGGAGCTCAGCCTTCTTGAGGTCCTGCTCCTTCTTGGCCAAGTCCACAAGTTCGTCGAACAGGTCCTGGAGCGTGGCGTAGGTCTTGCTGGGGAGCCAGGTGGCGTGCACCGCAGCGAAGTTCACGTTTTTCACCGTGTCGAAGTTCTGGCCCATGGCGAAGGCCCCGGTGCGGTACATGAAGGGCTGGACCCAGTTGTGGGGATGGGCATAGTCCTCCAGCCACCCCACGAAGAAGATGGCCAGCTCATCGTCGTCCATGGCCTTGAGGTAGGTGGGCCAGGGGAGGTCCACCACCTCGATCACGATGGCCGCGCGGAACCCTTCCTTGGCCCGCTTGTCGTTGAGGGCTTCGATGTGGCGCTCCAGCATTTCGGCCGCGAACTTGCGCATGAGGTTTCCGGTGTTGTAGCAGATGGTCACCCGCATGCCCAGGCGCCAAACCTGGCCACCCCAAGCCTGTCGGAGCTCGGCTTCCATCTTCTCCAGGTCGAACCCGTAGATCGGCTGGTTGGGGTTGTACCCCAGGCGTCCGCCCAGGATCGGCCCGCGCAGGGGCTTGCCCTCGCCCAGCCACGCCTCCCGGATGTAGGTGTCGATGTCCATCGCGTAATTGAAGGCGCGGCGGAGGTTGATGTCCGAAAGGAGGTCGGGCTTCTTGGCCCCGCCCAACAGGGGCATGAACGGGCTGCCGTCCTTGACGTTGAAGTTGAAGAACCCGCTCTGAGCAATCGTCCCAGGGAACGGGCCATGGAGGCGCGCCTTGCCCGCCTTGACCAGCGGCTCCATCGCCGCCACGTAGGCCCGCGGCACGGCAATCGTGTCCACATCGCCGGCCTCGAACATGGCCAGGCGGGTTCCCCACTCGGGGACGACCTTGATCACCGCCCGGGCAAGCTTGGCCGGCCCGCGCCAGTACCCATCGAACCGGACGAAGCTGATTTCCTCACCCGGCAACCAACGCTCGAGCTTGAAGGGCCCCGTCCCGTTGGCCTTGTTGAACAGCTCCGAATCCTCCGCCGCCGGGTCGTTCCACTTGCGCCAGTTCTTGGACCCGTCCCAGCCTCCCTGGGCGATCACCCACTCCTTGTCCACAATGCAGCCCCAGGAACCGGCCAAGATCTGGATGAACGGGGCAAAGGGGTAGTGCAGCTTGAACACCACCTCGTCCCCCACCAGCTTGACGGCCTCTTGGATCTGCCGGAAGGCCTCGTCGTCCCCGACTTTGTCCGCGAGTTCCACGGTGGAGGCTGCCTCCAGCAGCACCTCGGTGAGCATGTGGATTGGCCCACCGGACCGGTCCTGGATTAAGGCCCGCTGGAAGCTGTACACCACGTCCTCCGGGGTCAGAACGCCGCCCTCGTGGAACTTGATGCCCTTGCGAATCTTGAACCGGTAGACCAGACCGTCCGCGGAGACGGTCCACGACTCGGCCAGGAGCGGAATGAACTTGTCAATGTGCTCCCCCTCGTAAAAGACGAGGGTCTCGTAGATGTTGAAGATCGCGGTGGCGCTCGCCGTGTCGTACGCCCACGCTGGGTCCAGAGTCTCCAAGTCCCCGATGGTCGCCACAATGTAAGTGTCCGGATTGGGCACTTGGGCCCAGCCCACCACGCTAACAGCAATCAGCGCACAAACCCAAAACTTCCGCATGCTTGTCCCTCCTTGCTTCCCCCACGTACGGCTTCCATCCTGACAGAACCCCTGCGGTTCATCTTCCAGGCTCCGCTCCGCGTCTCACCTCCTCCCTGCCGATCGGCCTCCTACCCTGGCAGCAACCGCAATATAG
>CAKZKH010000104.1 GCA_937122485.1 uncultured bacterium
CCAGTCGGCGAGGACGATGTCCTGAGCGAGCTCCGCGAGCAGCCTTCTCCGGGCTTCCAGGGTGAGCAACCCGGGCGAGCGGAGGGGGAAGGTGTAGGCGGTTAGGACGAGGTTGAGGTTGTGGCTCAGGCGGCGGGCCTCGCTCAGGAGATGGCGGTGGCCCAGGTGGACACCGTCGAACCGGCCCACGACCACGCACCGGCTTGCCATCTAGGAGATGCGGTCCACCAGGATGACCCAGCCTCCGGAGCGGAGCGAGCCGTAAGCGATGCGGTCCCCCAGGGGGCACCAGCACGGGAAGGCGTCGCGCCACCGGTCCAGGGTGAACGCCACCCGCTCGGAGCCGTCCCGGCGGATGAGGTGGATGTCCGAGGACCCGCGGCTGGTGGACTCAAAGGCCATCCACTCCCCGTCGGGAGAGAACCGGGGGGCCCAGTCAAAGTGGCCGTCCTCGGTGACTTGCTCCACTCCCCCGTCCTGGAGGTCGAGGACGAACACCTCCCAGCTGGCGGGGGCGGAGCCGATCTCCCACAGGCCCACGAAGGCCAGGAACCGTCCATCCGGGGAGAAGTCCGGGGTGTCTTCGGGCCCGGGGGTGAAGGTGAGGCGACGGACCTCCCGGGAATCAAGGTCCAACAAGTACAGATCAACCTGACCGTCGCGGTCCCCCACGAAGGCCACCTTGCTTCCGTCGGGGGAGACGGTGGGCCGAAGGATGGAGGTGCGCTGGCTGAGAAGGGGTTCCCGCCGGCCCTCCAGGTCACTGCGCCAAAGCACGTACCCTTCGGGCTCCAAGGTGGCGTAGACAAGCCAATCCCCAGGGCCAAACCTCGCCCAGTCGGTGCCAGGGCCGCCGCTCACCCGCCACGGCTTCCGACCCTCTGGAGCCCACCCCACCCACACCTCTCCGCCAGCCACGTACAGGATGTACCGCCCGTCCTTGGACCAATCCAGGCAGGTGAGCCCGACAAGCTCCCCCGCGGTGGGCACGGCTGTCAAGGTCAGGAGAACGAGGAACACAATCCCCATGGCGAGGGTCATTGTAAGAACAGCTCAACCGGTGAGCAATCCCGCTTGTCCAATCCTGCGAGGGTTGGCTAGAATGCCCAACATGGCCGGGCGTCAGGTTTCTCCCCATCGGCAACCGGGCGACTTCGCCCGGGTGTTCCGGCCCAGGTCCCTGGAGGAGTTCGTGGGCCAAGACAGCGTCCGCCAGCGGCTCAAGGTGTACATTCAGGCAGCCCGGGCCCGCGGCGAGCCCTTGGACCACGTGCTGCTTCTTTCCCCTCCGGGCTTGGGCAAGACGACCCTGGCCAGCGTGATTGCCCATGAGATGGCGAGCCAGCTGCGGGTTTCCTCGGGTCCGGCCATTGAACGACCGGGGGACCTGGCGGCCATCCTCACCCACCTTCAGCCCGGCGATGTGCTGTTCCTCGATGAGATCCACCGCCTGCGGCCCCACGTGGAGGAGGTCCTCTACCCCGCCATGGAGGAGTACAAGCTGGACATCGTGGTGGGGGAAGGCCCGCACGCTCGCTCCATCCGGCTGGATTTGGCCCCGTTCACCCTGGTGGGGGCCACCACCCGCGAGGGTCTGCTCACCACCCCCCTCCGGGACCGGTTCGAAGTGGTGTTCCGTCTGGAGTTCTATCGGCCGGAGGAGCTTGCGGAGATTCTGGGGCGAGCGGCGGTCCATCTGCAGACTGCCATCGATCGCCAGGCGGCCTGGGTTTTGGCCTGTAAGGCCCGGGGCACGCCCCGCATCGCCCTTCGCCTCCTCCGCCGGGCTCGGGACCTTGCCCAAATCCAGGGTGCGGACAGGATCACTGTGCCGGTGGCGGAGGCCACCCTCACCATGTTGGGGATCGACGACCGGGGCCTGGATGCCTTGGACCGGAAGATCTTGGAGATCCTCATCGACCGATTCGAGGGGGGGCCCGCGGGTCTGGAGTCGTTGGCCGCCGCGTTGGGGGAAGACCCCGACACCATCGCCGATCTTTACGAGCCTTACCTCATCGCCGAGGGGATGATCCGCCGCACACCCCAAGGGCGGGTGGCCACGGACAAGGCCTATGCCCACCTTGGGCGGGTTCCCACGCGCCTTCTTTAGGAGCGGCGGAGGAAGGCCCGGGCCCCCGAGAGAAAGTCCCCCACCACGCCCAAAAACCGGCGCCAGTCCAACACAAGGGCCAGGACCATCCAGGCCGCCCCGATGTACGCCCCCACCGGCTCGCGCATGTACGCCACCGCAAAGGGGATAAACACCCACGGGAACGCCAGAAGCATGGTGACGGACTTGAACTTGAGGAACTCCTGGGTGCGCCAGCGGACTGCCAAGGAGATCGCGGCAGCTCCAGCAAGGTAGGCCAGGCTGGGCAGCGCGGGAACAAGGCCGGTCCCAATCAAGTAAATTGTGGAGCCCAACACCATCAGCATATCGATGTGAAACTCGTGCTCACCAATCCAAGTCGGGCCCTTGTCCCAGCGGCGAGCGAGCCGCCCGTCGGCCATGTCCGTCGTCCACCCCAGCAAGAGCAGGAGGAGCACTGCGGTGAGGGCCTGCGGCCCCACGGGGATGAGGGCGAGGATGGCCAGGGCGATGACCACTCTGCTCGCCGTGAGCCAGTCCGGAATCCACGCTTTCAACCCCATAACAGAACGAATTATATCACTCCCCTAAGCGAAGCCCTTCGTCGAGCGGCGCAAAGCGGATTTTCGCTTGGGGAAACGCAGGAACCTCCACTTGAAAAACGATGCCCCCGCTCCCAGCGGCTACCCCCACCCGCAGGCACCCCACGAACAGACGGGAAACGCCCGTCTCCCATTGCACAATCCTTCCCGTGGGGCCATCGTACTCCAGCCCCACCCGAACGATCCAGTCCTCTGCCGGGCCCCATTCTCCGGTGCAGGCCCAGCGCAGGAGGCGCAAAGGGGCTAGCCCCACCCGCAGGCCCCCCGTGAAACCGATCCGCTCCCCAGTCCACAACCCGCGCACCACAAGGTCGTCCCACCGCCAGGGGTTGTTGCGGGCCCCTCCCTCCACGGTCAGGGAGGCTCCCCCACCCTTCCAAGTCCAGGCTGCCCGGGCCCGGAGGAAAGTAAGCGGGGACAAAGTGAACGACCACTCTGAGCTCAACCCGGGCCCACTCACGGTCCCGCGGAGGGGCAAGAAATCTCCGGCCTGGAAGTTCCAGCCGCTGGTGAGGGTTAGCCGCCATCCGCGGGACCGCAACGATGCACCGAGCGTAAGTTGGCTTGTAGGAACTTCTGTATCGAACGCGAAGGGCGAACGTCCATACGTCCAGCGACCGCTGTAGCCCAGGGAAAACGCGCCCAGTTGGAGGGAAGGTGACGCCCCCACGGCCGCTTTCTCCTTGTCCCTGTAAAGATCCAAGCGAACGTCCCAGGGCCAGGCGAAGGTGAGGTCGCCCCACGTTTGGCGTCCGGACCAACTCAGAGCCAGACTCACCCTTTGGCTCGCCGTCTGGCCCTCCCGATAGAGTCCGCCGCTCACCTGGAGGCTGAGGTCCCCTCCCAGCTGGCGCCCCCGGCTGGACAGGGTGAGCTCGGGAGCCGTCTCATAAACAAAATCCCCCTTCTCCATCCGGCCCCAGGCCAAAGCCCAGGACCAACCCTTGGTCTCTCCGCGGACGTTCGCACTGAGGGCTGTGCCTGTCCAGCTCAAGCTTGCTCTCCAAGGCCCCAAGGGTCCTCGGCCCTGGAGTTGGGCGCGCATCCCTGTCAAGCTCAAGGACAAGTTGCCCCCCGGCCAGGTTCCCACCAGGGACGGTTCCACCCGCCAGGCTGTGGGGTACCAGGTGAGCCCCACCGCCCCGGCCGTTCCCTCCCCAAAGCTCAATGGGAACGCCCATCGCAGGTACAAGAGGTCCCCTGTCCAGCCGATTTGGGGAAAGAGGGGGGAGCTCTCTTCCCCCAGCCGGGCGACGTAAACCGGGAGCCACAGGACCTCAAGGTCAAAGGAGCGGATGGTGATGGACCGTGCGTACAGCCACTGTTGGGCGAGGAGGACGAACTCCTCGGCCCACACTCGGTACGGTGCTCCGCTTAGGCACGGGCAGGTGGTGAATTCCACATGCTTTCCTTCCACCCGGGCCAGTTCCCCTCGCTCGAAGGTGGCCTCGCCCCACTGGGCCTCAAAGTACAGGGTTTCCTGTTTCTCCGGACCGCGGAACACCGATGTCCCGCGGATGTTGTCCCCGGAGAGGGTTCGCACCTGTCCCTCGGCGGTGAGGAAGGCCCGGAGATTTCCTGCCCTCCACTCCCCGTCTTTTCCCTTCAGGGAGGCATCCTGGGCCTCGATGGTCCATCCTGGGGGCTCCTGCCGGGCTTGGAGGGACGCGGCTTCCAGGGTGTAGTCCTCCAGTTCCAGGCGCACAGCAATGGCCTTGAGGGCCTGGGCGTTCTGTTCCAGCCAGATTTCCTCGGCCTCCAATTGTCGGAAGGGCGGGGGAGTGCCGGTGGTGGTGAGTCCCACGAGGAACACCAAGGGAAGGAGGCCGCGGAGCCTGAGGCGGTCCAGGGTGACGAGCAAGACGAGTCCGAGGGCAGCAAAACCCATGTGGGGCAGCCACCCTCCCAGGAAGGGGGGGATCAGCCCCCGCTGGGCCATGCTCCGGGCCCACACGAACAACCCCTGAGCTGCGGCCACCAACACAAACCCCACAATGGCCCCCGTGGCCCTGCCCCGCCGGCCCAGCAGGGCCCCCAGGGGGGCCCCAAACAGGACAAACACGAACGCCGCAGCGGAAAGGGCCAACTTGGCGTGGTACTCCACCACCAACGAGCGGGGATCCAGGCCTGATCGGCGCAAAAGTTCGATTCGCTGCCCGAGTTCCCGCACGGACATCTCGCTGGGGGTCTTCCCCCCAATCACCGCCCGCCGGAGCTCCTCCCCCACCTCCAGCGTCAGCCGCTCGAACCTCACCACCTCGGCTAGCGCTCCCTCGGGGGAAAACCGGAGAACCCGCCCTCCCCAAAGCTCCAGGGTTCCCCCGGAGAACCTCCCTTCCTTGGCGGTGATCACCGTGGGAAACCTCCCCTCCACAGGCAAGATCCGCCCGGTTTGGTCGTACACCAGCACCCCCGACACCCGCTCTTGCTCTATCTTCTCCAGGTAGTAGGTCTCCCCCTGCAAACCCCGGAAGAACACCGCTTCTTGGACGCGCGGTGGGGCACCCCGGTACAAGAGATTTAAATACTCCCGGCGATAGGCCGCCTCGGCCGGGGGAACGGCGTACTCCCCAAGGAAAAAGGCAGCTCCACTGGCCAGCGCCCCAAACAGGATGAAGGGAACGGTCACCCGCCGCAACGAGAACCCCACGGTTTGGAAGGCCAAAAGCTCGCGGTCCCCGGCCAGCCGGCCCAAGGCCAAGAAGGTGGCCAACAGAACAGCAGCCGGGAGGGCAAAGCTGAACAGGGTGGGCAGCTTGTAGGCCACGAGGCGAAGGAGCTCCAACGCTCCCGCTCCCCGCGCCAGCACAGTGTCGGAGAGGGAGATCACCAGCTCCAAGCCGATAAACACAAGGAACGCCAGGACGGCCAGAAAGAAGGGGGGCAGGATCTCCCGGACCAAGTACCGGTCGATGCGCCACGGCATGGGGCGATCATAGCGTTGGCCAGAAGCTTTGTCCCCTTGGAGGGGACGCTCAAGTGCGCTATCTTCCCCGACGATGAAAGCCTGTGTGCTCACCTGGGGGTGTCAGCTCAACGCGCTGCGGTCCCAGGAAATCGAGGGTGTGCTGGGGCAGGCGGGGTTCACCGTGGTGGACCGCCCCGAACAGGCCGACGTGGTGGTCCTCAACACCTGCATGGTGCGCCAGCGGGCGGAGGACAAGGTGGCCGGCCGGGTGGGGGAGCTCAGCCGCCTCAAGCAGGAAAAGCCTTTCTTGATCGCGGTGGGTGGCTGTATGCCCCAGGGGCGGGGTTCCCAAATCCTCCGGCTCCTCCCCCAGGCCGACTTCGCCTTCGGCACCAGCGACGTGCACAAGCTGCCCCACCTCATCGAGCGAGCACGGGCCGGGGAGAAGTTCGCTTACCTGCCCGCCCCCAACGGGTTGGAACGCTTGCCCATTCGACGACCAAGCTCATTTCAAGCGTACGTGCGCCTCGCCGAGGGGTGTTCCCACGCCTGCAGTTACTGTGTGGTGCCTCGCGTGCGGGGACCGTTGCGCTCGCGCCCCTTGCCGGAGATTGTGGGGGAGCTACGAGGGTTGGCCGAGCAGGGGTACAAGGAGGTAACTCTGCTTGGTCAGAACGTGGACGCCTACGGGTTGGACCTTGGCGACGGCACCCGGTTCGCGGAGGTGCTGCGGGCCGCCTCCCAGATCCCCATTCCCTGGGTTCGGTTCACCACTTCCCACCCTGCGTACATGGAAGACGAGGTGATGGACGCCCTGGCTCAGGGTGCCAACCTGTGCCCCCATGTGCACTTGGCCGTGCAGTCGGGAAGCGACAGGGTGTTGCAGGCAATGAATCGCGGGTATACCGGGGAAAAGTTTCTGGCTTTGGTTGGCCGTTTGCGGCGGAAGGTGCCAGGGGTGAACATCACGACCGATGTCATCGTGGGGTTTCCCGGGGAAACGGAGAAGGATTTTGCGGCTACGGTGGAGCTTGTCAAAGAGGCTGAATTTGGCACGGTCTACATTGCGGCCTATTCCCCCCGTCCGGGCACGGCGGCGGCCGCACTTCCCGACGACGTACCTTTCCAGGAGAAACAACGGCGGCTGGAGGCCCTGTTGGCCCTGACCCGCCAGCTGGCTTTGGATCTCCACCGCCGCCGCATCGGCACCACCGTGACGGTGCTCGCCCACCAGCACCTGCCGGAGAAGAACCTGGTCATGGGCAAGACCAAGGACTTCCGCACCGTGCTCGTTCCTGGGGACAGGGCCCTTGTCGGCCAGTTCCTGGAGGTGGACGTCCTCGCCGCCAGTTCCGGGGCCCTGCATGGTCGTGTGAGGCGGGGTTGGCAATGATCTTGACGGTCACGGTCAACCCCACGTTGGACAAGTTCTACTGGGTGGAAGAACTTCCCCTCCGGTTGGAGGAGCCCGAAGAGACGGTCCTCATACGAAGCGAGAAGTCGAGCACATCGGCCGGGGGGAAGGGGATCAACGTGGCGGTGTTTTTGGCGGCCCAGGGCGTGGAAACCGTGGCCATGGGGTTCTTGGGGGGCCACACCGGGCAGATCGTGCTTCAAGATCTCCTCGCCCGTGGGGTTTCCGGGAACTTCCTGTGGATTCCTGGGGAAACGCGGGTGAACGTGACGGTGCTCGCCCGGGGCAAGGAGTACCATCCCTTGCTCATCCACGAAGCGGGAACTCCGGTTCCTCCGTCGGCCATCCCTTTGTTCCTCAAAAAATTCGAACGGATGGCGAGGGACGCGGAGTACGTGGTGTTGGGGGGTGCGTTGGCCCCGGGGCTGCCCGTGGACTTCTACCGAATCCTGGTGGAGAAGGCTTCGGCCTACGGGGTGCCCACCATTGTCCATGCAGGGGGGGAAGCGGTGACGCGGGCCTTGCCCGCTCGGCCTTTCTTGGTGAAGCCGGACGTACGGGAAGAACTTTCGTTTGGGGACATGCCGGTTCGCACGACCGAGGAGATCATCCAGGCCGGCCGGCGGGCCCTGGAGCTCGGGGTTGGCGCCTGTCTTGTCTCCCACCGGTTGACCGGCGACGTGCTGGTGAGTCCCGAGGAAGGGGTCTGCTTCCTCGAGGCTGACGTCCCGGTCACCGAGTTCCGGAACCTGGTGGGATCGGACGATGCCCTGGTGGGGGGCTTGCTGGGGCGCCTTCTTGCTGGGGACAGCTTGTGCCAGGCAGCTCGGTACGGGATGGGCGCGGCCGTGGCCTCGGCCAAAGTCGAGGAGAAACTGTGCTTGGATCCGGAGGCCATCGCGCGGGAGATGGCCACGGTCTCGGTTCGCCAGGTGGAGGGCCGATGAAAGTCCGGGACCTGATGCGTCGGGATCTTACGGCCGTGGAGGTGGATACCCCTGTGGCCCAAGTCATCTACCTCCTTCACCAAAGCGGCCTGCCCAGCCTTCCGGTCGTCGATGAACAGGGCAAGGTGGTCGGGGTTGTGGCCGAGCGGGATTTGATGCGGGCCATTCTCCCTGGGTACGTGGATATGCTCGTCTCCACTTCGTTCCTGCCCAGCCTGAATCAGCTTTCCCGCAAGCTGCAGGAAATCGGGGGCTTGCCTATCTCCCAGTTCATGGTGCGCCCGGTGGTGTCGGTGCGGCCCGAGGACAGCGACCTCCACGTGGCCGACCTCCTGATCCGCAAGGGGTTGCGCCAGGTGCCGGTGATTGACGAGCGGGGGCGCTTGCTGGGGACCGTGCGCCGCATCGATGTCCTCGAGGGATTGGGAAAAGCGCGCTGAATTCCTGGCGGTGGTCCAGGGGAGGGAAGGCTGGGCTCTGGTGCGCTTTCAGGGCCCTGACATCCAGGAACGGATCCTGTGGGCTGACGGCCCATGCCCACCCGGGCTTGAGAGCCTTCCCTGGGTTGGATGGGGCGCTGAGCTTTCCGCCTTCGGCCAGGCCGCAAAAGCTCCCCTTCCCCCCACGGTGGACCTCCACCTTTTGTCTTGGGCGGTGTGGCCCGAGGAGCAGGACCACAGCCCTTCAGGCTTGGCTCGCCGTTGGGGCCTTCCTTGGACGGAAGAGGCACTTCAGCAGGCCGAGACCGTGGGTCGGATTTTCCTCTCTGCCTTGGGCACGGCCTCTTCTTTTCCCGAGGAAGCCCAGCGAGTCCTGAGCGAGCTTTTTCCCATTTCGGGGAAGCTCACGCCCCCTGCGCCAAGCGGTCCTCCCCTTCCACCTCCTCCGTCGGCCTCGGCCCAGAAGGCGTTCGCTCAGCTTCAAGCTTGGTTGCTCTTGGACCACCGCCCTGACCAGCGCGCCTACGCCCAGGTCGTGGAGGAAGTCCTGCAAAAACGAGGTGTGGTCCTGCTCGAGGCTGGCCCTGGCCTGGGTAAGACCTTTGGGTACCTGATTCCCCTGCTAATTCACCTTGACCAGAAACTCGCCCCGCGCGCCATCGTGTCCACGCGGACCAAGACGCTCCAGGAGCAACTGTGGAAGAAGGACCTCCCGTTTTTGGTCCAACACTTAGGGCTAAAGGTGAGCTGTGCCCTGCTCAAGGGACGGGAAAACTACGCGTGTCTCAGGCGCCTGGAGCAGGTGCTGGACCAGCTGGGCCCTGCAGAGGTGCAGGTGGCCCTAAGAGTTTGGGTCGCGCGGACCACCGCGGGCGATTTGGCCGAGCTGGCCGGCCTGGCCGCCCTCTCCGAAGGCCAAGCCCTCTTGGCCGAACTGGCCGATGACCCCCTCCGTTGTGCGGGAGTGGCCTGTCCACGGCTGGGCCGGTGTCTGTCCCGCCAGGCCCGGGCAAAGGCCCGCCAAAGCCAGTTGGTCGTGGTCAACCACGCTCTCCTCGGCGCCCACCTGGCCCGCGACGGGGGGGTGCTGGACTCCTTTTCCATCCTCATCGTGGACGAGGCCCACGCCCTGCCCGACGCTCTCAGGGACGCCCTGACGCGCAGCCTCTCTCCCTGGACCGTTGCCCAGCTTCTGGGAGAGCTGCGCCACGGCGAGGCGGGCTTACTCGCTGCCTGGTCCAAGTGGATTCCCCCCGACAAGATCCTGCCCCTCTGGGCGAAGGTTAGCACGGTCCATCGGCGCTTCTGGGCTGTGGGGCGCAGGAGCTTACCCTGGGAACGTAGCCGCTACCGCAGCCCGGAGGAACTCGGGGACCTCGTTCCCCTTGCTGAAGAAATGGCTCAAAGTTTGGAGGAATTGGCTGGCGGCCTGAAGTCGCTCCAAGC
Source organism: uncultured bacterium (assembly GCA_937122485.1). GTDB lineage: Bacteria > Bipolaricaulota > Bipolaricaulia > Bipolaricaulales > Bipolaricaulaceae > CAKZKH01. The sequence continues at coordinate 9,847 of CAKZKH010000104.1, forward strand.
GAGTTTGCCCGACGGGGAAGCCGAAGTGGCCCGGGCTATGGCTCACGAGGCCGTGCGCCTGGCTGACCTGGCCCGCTTTTTGACCCAGCCTGCAACCGACGAGTTCGTGTTCTGGTGTACCCAAGAGCCTCAACCGACCTTGGCCGCTACCCCCATCAACATCGACCAAGTGCTGGCCCAGTGCTTGTGGCCTCAACTGTCGGCCGCGGTGCTGACCTCAGCTACGTTGGCCGCAGGCGACGGCGGCCAGACCCTGGCCCGGGAGCTGGGACTGGGCGACGTAGCCCGGTTTGCGACCTGGCCTTCACCGTTCCCCTACACAGGGGTCCGCGCCCTCGTGCTGCCCTTCCTTCCCCATCCCGACCGGGAGGAATTTCCCGCGGAGCTGGCTGAGGTGGTGCGCACCGTGTTGGAGGTCGCTTCCCGTCGGGTCATGGTGCTGTTCACCTCCCGCAAGGCCCTTTTGGCCACGGCGGGGCATTTGGCCGGATGGCCCGTGCTAGTCCAGGGCCGGGATGGGGAACGGGAGCACCTGCTGCGCCGCTTTCGCCTCCATCCACGGCCGGTGGTTTTGCTCGGCCTGGACAGCCTTTGGGAGGGCATCGACCTTCCCGGGGAAGAGCTGGAAATCCTTGTGGTGGCCCGCCTTCCCTTCCCCGTGCCCACCGATCCCCTGGCCCAGGCGGAGGCCGAACGGCTGGCGGCACGCGGCTGGAACCCCTTCTTTGCCCTTTCCCTTCCCCGGGCGGTGCTCAAATTCCGCCAAGGAATCGGCCGGCTGGTGCGCACCCCCACCGACCGGGGGGCCATCGTGCTCGCCGACCCCCGCTTGGCTACCAAGTCCTACGGGCCGCGATTCCTCGAGGGCTTGCCGGTGCCTCCCCAGCGGGTAGCGAGCGTGGAGGAGTTGAGGATTGCCTTGCGAACCCTGTTTGGCTAACCTTGGTTCTCCATGACCTACGTACGTTGGAGTCAGTGTTTGCTCCCCACGTGGAAGGAGGACCCGGGAGAAGCGGACCTGCCCAGCCACAAGCTGATGTTGCGGGCTGGTCTCATTCGCCCCTTGGCGGCAGGGATCTACACCTATCTTCCCTTGGGCTGGCGTGCCCTTCGCAAGGTCGAGGCCATTGTGCGGGAGGAGATGGAGGCTATTGGGGGATGCGAGTTGCACATGCCCGTGGTCCACCCGGCGGACCTGTGGGCCAAGACCGGACGGCTGGAAGACTTTGGACCGCAACTGGTGAGATTCTTGGACCGGGCCGGGCGGGAAATGGTCCTGGGGCCCACCCACGAGGAGGTGGTGACCGACATCGCCCGCAAAGAGATTCAGTCCTGGCGCCAGCTCCCCTTGATGTTGTACCAAATCCAGACCAAGTTCCGGGACGAGCCGCGCTCGCGCGGGGGATTGGTCCGGGTTCGCGAGTTCACCATGAAGGACGGGTACAGCTTCCACGAGAGCTTCGCTGACCTGGATGCCTACTACCCCAAGGTGTACGAGGCGTACCGCCGCATCTTCAGCCGCTGCGGGTTGGCTGCCCTGGCGGTGGAGGCCGATCCCGGCCTCATGGGTGGGTCCGGTTCGCACGAGTTCATCCTCCCCAATCCTTTTGGGGAGGATACTGTGGTGACCTGTGCTTCCTGTGGGTACGCGGCGAACCTGGAGTGGGCCTCCACCCGGTGGGAGGAGGAGCGCGAGCCCCTTCTCCCCAGGGAAGAGGTGGCGACCCCGGGGTGCACCACCATCCGCGACGTGGCGCGGTTCCTCGCTGTCCCGGAAAGCAAGACGGCCAAAGCCGTGTTCTACAAGGGGGAGCAGGGCCTGATCTTCGTGGTCATCCGGGGAGACCTGGAGGTGAACGAGGCCAAGTTGGCCCGCGTCACAGGTTGTGCGGATCTCGGCCGAGCCAGTGAGGAGGAAATCGCGGAGGTGGGGGCAGTTCCGGGTTATGCCTCCCCCGTGGGGTTGAAGGACCCCCGGGTCAAGGTGCTCGTCGATCGTTCGGTCGAAACGAAGAGGAACTTGGTCGCTGGGGCCAACAAGGAAGGCTTCCACCTCAGGAACGTGAATTTCCCCAGGGACTTCCCGGCCCAGTGGGTTGGCGACGTGGCCACGGTGAGGGACGGGGACCCCTGCCCCCGGTGTGGAAGCGCCCTTCAGGTCCAGCGGGGCATTGAGTTGGGCCACATTTTCAAGCTGGGCACCAAGTACTCCCAGGCCTTGGGGGCCACCTTCCTGGACCGGGAGGGCCAGGCCCAGCCGCTGGTGATGGGCTGCTACGGGATTGGCATTGGTCGCCTCCTGGCGGCTGTGATCGAAGCTCACCACGATGAACAGGGCATTCGCTGGCCCTTGGCCTTGGCCCCGTTCCAGGTGGTGGTGGCGGTCCTCGATCCCAAGAGGGAGGACCAGGTTCAGGCTGGGGCCTCCCTGGCCCAAGGGTTGGCCTCCGGCGGATGGGAGGTTCTGGTGGACGACCGGGAGCGGAGCCCGGGGGAGAAGTTTCACGACGCCAAGCTCGTGGGCATACCCCTCCTGGTGGTGGTGGGACCGCGAAGCCTCCAGCGGGGGCAGGTGGATCTGGAGCGCCGCGAGGACGGCCTTCGCCGGACCGTGGAACTGTCCACCCCAGCCGTAAGGGAAGCCGTGAAGGAGCTCCTGGCCACCGCGGGTTGTTGACGTCGGTGGCCCAGGCTATACTTCCCCCGCACCTCCTGGTCTTTCCATGAAGGTTTCGGTCATCGTCCCGGCGTACAACGAGGCAGAACGGATCGGCGCTGTGATCAAGCCTCTTTTGGCTTCTCCGTCCGTGCACGAGGTCATCGTCGTCGACGACGGGTCCACGGACGAGACCGGCCAGGTGGCCGAGTCCTTCCCGGTGAAGGTGGTGCGGTTGAACCAGAACCACGGCAAGGCCGCGGCCATGGCCGCCGGGGTGAACGCCGCACAAGGGGACGTCCTCATGTTCATGGACGCCGACCTCACCGGGCTGACCCCCGGGCACGTGGAGGAGATGATCCAGGCTTATCGGGAGGGAGACGCGGACTTGGTGCTCGCCGTGTTTCGGGAGGGGCGCGTGGGTACCGACCTATCCCAACGCATCGCCGCCTTCCTCTCCGGCCAACGGGTGATGCCCCGCAGCCACTGGGAGCGGGCCCGCGGCCTGGTCGAGGACGCCAGTTTCGGCATCGAAGCGGCCCTGACCAAGCTGGCCATCAAGGAAGGTTGGAAACAGAAGAAGGTTATTTTGCGCGGTGTGAGTCATGTGCGCAAAGAGGAGAAACGCGGGTTCTGGCGCGGTCTGGCCGACCGGATGGTCATGTACGGGGACGTGGTTCGCGCCTTTTTCCGCAAGCTTTAGACAGGCCACAACCCATGGGTGAGGTGAGCGGCCATGCAGATCGCAGAAGTTCGAGCGCTAGGCCCTGAGCGCCTGCAACAGTTGGCCCAGAGCCTGGGGATCAACGGCTCGGGGGACCTCTCCCCCCAGGAATTGGAGCTGGCCACCCTGCGCACGTTGGCGGAACGGCAGGAGCTTCAGGTGGAGGGCATCCTGGAGACCATGGAAGAGGGGTACGGCTTCCTCCGCGAACGGACGTGCTTGCCCAGCAAGTACGACGTGTACGTGTCTCCCTCGCAGATCCGCCGGTTTGCCCTCAAAGATGGGGACCTTGTCCGGGGTCCGGTCCGCCCTCCCCGGGAGGGGGAGCGGTACTTCGCCCTCCTCAAGGTCGACCAGGTCAACGCGATGGATCCCGAGGTGATCCGCAAGCGGGTGGACTTCCAGCAGCTCACCCCCCTTCACCCCAACGAGCAGCTTGTGCTTGAGCACCACCCCGAAGAGCTGTCTACCCGGATGATCGACTTGTTTGCCCCCATTGGCAAAGGCCAGCGGGGACTGATCGTCTCTCCTCCCAAGGCGGGGAAGACCACGCTCCTCAAGCACATCGCCCAGGGGTTGGAGACCAATTACCCCGACGTCCGCCTCCTCATTCTGCTGGTTGATGAGCGCCCGGAAGAGGTCACGGACTTCCGCCGCTCGGTGAAACGGGCCGAGGTGGTGGCAGCCACCTTCGATATGGAGCCCCAACACCACACACGCATCGCCGAGCTGGTGACCGCCGAGGGCAAGAGGCTCGTGGAAGCCGGGTACGACGTGGTGATCCTCATGGACTCCCTCACCCGTCTGGGGCGGGCCTACAACCTGTCCATTTCCCCTTCGGGCAAGCTGTTGTCCGGGGGCATCGATCCTACCGCGCTGTACAAGCCCAAGGAGTTCTTCGGGGCCGCGCGGAACATCGAAGACGGAGGGTCCCTCACCATCATCGCCACGGCCCTCATCGACACGGGGTCCCGGTTGGACCAGGTGGTGTTCGAGGAGTTCAAGGGCACCGGGAACATGGAACTGGTGTTGAACAGGGATTTGGCCAACCGCCGGATCTTTCCGGCCATCGACCTCATCGTCTCGGGGACAAGAAAAGAGGAACTTCTTCTCAAGCCAGATGTCCTTCGCCGGGTGTGGATCCTCCGTAAGCTCCTCTCCGAGATGCCCGACCCAGGGACGGCCTTGGAATTCATCAAAGGGAAGATGGAACAGACGCGGAACAACAAGCAGTTCCTGGAGCTGATGAACAGTGAATGAGCATCCGTTGCTGTGGGTGGCCCTGGCCATCCTTCTCCCGGTAGTCCTTCTTTTTCCTTTCCTCCCTAGCTCCTCGGGGGGGCCTCTGCTCAATCCCACGCCGACCCTGTGGTCGACGTACACCGTGCGACAAGGGGACACGCTTTCCTCCCTTGCCCAGCGGTGGGGTCTTCCCCTGGAGTACCTCCTGGCCAGCAACGAGGGGATCGATCTGGCGCGTCTTCGCCCCGGGCAAGCGATTGTTGTGCCCCGGGGCGGGGTGCTCCACGTGGTGAAGCCCGGCCAAACCTTGGCGGACATCGCTCGGACCTATGAGGTGAGCGAGGGGGCGATTGTGCTGGCCAACGGCCTGTCGGGGGACCCCCCTGCGGGGAGCCGCATCCTTGTTCCTTCCCCGCCTGTCGTGCCCCAAGCGGTCGCTGCGGCCATGGGCCAAGGGCGGCAGTTCGCCTGGCCAGCCCGCGGTCCCCTCACTTCTCCCTTTGGCCCAAGGCTTCACCCCATCTACAACATTCCCTCGTTTCACGCCGGGATCGACCTTGCTCTTCCTGAGGGGACCCCTGTCTACGCGGCGGCGGGGGGGCGGGTGGTTTTGGCGGGCAGCCACGAGGGCTACGGTCTCCTTGTGGTTGTGGACCACGCGGACGGCTACACCACGTACTATGGCCACCTGTCCCGGGTTGGGGTTGTCCCCGGCCAGTACGTGGAAGCTGGGCAGCTGATTGGCCGTTCGGGCAACACCGGGCTGTCCACGGGTCCCCATCTGCACTTTGAGATTCGCAAAGACGGCAGCCCTGTGGATCCCCTCCTGTTCTTGCCGTGATCCGGGTTGAAGGGGGGCACCCCCTCCGGGGGCGGGTCCGGGCCGCTGGGGCCAAGAACGCGGCCCTTCCTGCCCTCCTGGCCTCTCTGCTCACCGACCAGCCCGTTCGCCTGGAGCGAATTCCCAGGATTGCCGATGTGGAAACCACCATCGATTTGATCCATGCCCTGGGGAAGAGGGTGGACTGGAAGGATGGGGTAGCCGAGGTGCACGGGGACGGGGAACTTTGGGCCCGCGCCCCGCGCGACCCCGTGCAACGGATGCGGGCGTCGTTCATTGCCCTGGGGCCGCTGCTCGCTCGGTGTGGGGAAGCGTGGATGCCGTTGCCTGGGGGCTGCGCCATTGGCCCCCGCCCTGTGGACCTGCATCTTTACGGATTGAGCCGTCTGGGGGCGCGAATCGAGTTCACCGATGGTCTGGTCTACGCGCGGGCGCGGCGCCTGCGGGGTGCCACAGTGTGGCTGGACTACCCTTCCGTGGGAGCCACCGAGCACCTGTTGCTCACTGGGGCCTTGGCCGAAGGGACCACCACGATCATCAACCCCGCCCGGGAACCGGAGGTTGTGGACTTGGGCCGTCTTCTGGAGCAAATGGGGGCCAGGGTGCGGTGGGCGGCGGACCGGGTGAGCATCGAGGGCCAGCCGGAGCTTGGTGGGGCTTGCCACGACCTCCTTCCCGATCGAATCGAGGCAGGAACTTACCTGATCGCCGGTGTGCTCACCGGGGGAGAAACCACAGTGACCGGTGTTGTCCCCGAGCACCTCCAGGCCCTGGTGGAGAAGCTGAAGGATGCGGGGGCTTCCGTGGAGCTGGGGGAGCAGGAGATCAGCGCGCGGCGAGGAGAGGCGTTGCAGGCCGTGGATGTCACCACCTGGCCCTACCCGGGGTTTCCCACCGACCTCCAGGCGCCGCTGATGGCCTTGCTGTGCTGCGCCGAAGGTGAATCCCATGTGAGGGAAACGGTGTTTGCGTCCCGGTGGGGCCATGTTCCCCCCCTCCAGGCCATGGGAGCCTCCATCTCCATCCGCGACGATACGGCAACGATCCGCGGGGTGAAGAAGCTCCATGGGGCGGAGGTCGTGGCCAGCGATCTTCGAGCTGGTGCAGCGCTCGTTCTGGCAGCGCTGGGCGCCGCGGGAACGACCCGTATTGGGGGTGAGGAGCATCTCGCCCGCGGCTACGAGAGCTTCCTCAATAAGGTGACGGCTCTGGGGGCCAAGGCGTGGGAAGAAACGTAATTCCCAAGATTGAGGATTACCTGGGCCGGCGGGCTCGGGTCTATGGTGGGGAAAAGGCAATTTTGGCCGACTTGGTCCTCGCTGGGGAGAGGGACGAAGAGGAACGGTTGGGGGAGATGCGGGCCCTGGCCCGCACGGCGGGGGTGGACGTCCGAGGGGAAGTTTTGCAGCGCCGGCTCCGCCCCGACCCCGTCACCTTCATCGGTCGGGGCAAGGCCGAGCAGGCCCGCGCGCTCGCTGGAGAGTTGGGAGCGGAGGTTCTTCTCGTGGGGGCCGAGCTCTCGCCTGCCCAAGCGCGAAACCTCGAGGAAATCACCCACCTCAAGGTCGTCGACCGGTCTCAACTCATCTTGGACATCTTCGCCCAGCGGGCAGGAACCCCCGAAGCGGCTCTGGCGGTGGAGTTGGCCCAACTGGAGTACCTTCTTCCCCGCCTGCGGGGGTGGGGCCATGCCCTTTCCAACCCTGGAGGAGGGATTGGCACAAGTGGCCCCGGGGAGACCAAACTTGAGCAAAGCCGCCGGGCCATCCGCCGCCGCATCCAAACAATCCGCGAGGAGCTGGCCAAGGCTGAGCAGGATCGGCACGTGCGCCGAGCTCGGCGCACGCGGGCCGGTCTGCCCCTTGTGGCCCTGGTGGGATACACAAACTCGGGCAAGTCCTCGTTGTTCACCGCTCTGTGCGGGAGCCCCACGCTCGTGGAAGACAAGCTGTTTGCCACGTTGGACACCCGGACACGGAGGATGGCCTTGCCCTCTGGGGAGACGGCCCTCGTGGTGGACACCGTAGGCTTCATCCGTAACCTGCCGCACGAGCTTGTGCCCGCGTTCCGTGCCACCTTGGAGAGCATGGGCGAAGCCCGGCTGCTCCTGGTCGTGGTGGACGCCGCAGCTCCCTCGGCGCCCGATCACCTCCGCGTGGCCCAAGAGGTGGTTGCCCAAAACTGGCCCAGTTCCGACGTCCCACCGGTCTTGGTTGTCCTCAACAAGATTGACCTCTTGGAGGCGCAGGAAGCCCGGCACAAGGCCCAAGACCTGTTGGACCCCGACGGCCAGGCCGTGTGGGTCTCGGCCAAGACCGGGGAGAACCTGGACCACCTGCGCAGGGCCATCGCGGCTAGGCTCGCCGCCCATCAGCCGATCTAACCCCAGCGCTCGCACTCTGGGCTTTCCCCCGATCAGCCCAAGGCCTCCCCGAGTATCATTGGAGTTCTAAGGAGGGATCTCCCGTGAAGACTTTGATGAGGGCGGCGTGGTTGGCGGTCTGCCTCACGGCTTGGGGCTCCACCCGGCTCGTCCTGTACCCTGGGGAGCTGGCCTGGGTGAGCGAAGTGCGGACCCACGATGTGGGCGAAGAGGGGACCCTCGTCCTCGATCTTCCCCACGGGACCCTAGCCCCGAGCTTGGTGGTGGAGGGCTTGGAAGTGGTCAGCGTGCAGTTTGCCACGGTCAATCCTCCCGCCATTCACCTCTTGGTCGGTCAATCGGTTTCGGTGTGGGTCGGTGACGAACGGATCGATGGGAAGCTTCTGGCGGTGGATGGGGGGTTGACCTTGGCCACCCGGGATCGCCTGCTGTTCTTGGCCACGTGGGATCGGGTAAGCGGCCCTCTCCCTCGGGAGTTACCGGACAAGAGGCTTCTTCGGGCACAATTGCGGTACCGGACGACCTCCCCCGGGCGCAAGGACCTTGTTGTTCGCTACCTTGTCCAAGGGATCGGATGGGAGGCTTCGTACACGGCCCTTCTCTCCGGTTCGGTGCTCCACCTCAAGGGTTGGGCTACAGTTGAAAACCAGATTCCCTGGACGTTTGCCGATGCGGGGCTGACTCTGGTGGCGGGAACGGTTTACCAGCCCAAGACCGGGGATGTGCGCGCGCTGGCCTTGGCGCTCCCCGAGAGCATGCCTTCGCCCGCTCCAGCCTTTGAGTACTACCGGTACGTTCTCCCTGGACAGTGGACCCTTGCCCCGGGGGTTGTGCTCTTGCCCTTGGTCTCTGTGCGGGTTCCGTTCACGCGGACCTACCGGTTCCGGGGAGGGTCGGTGGAGGTGTACGTCAAGTTCAAGAACGAGACCTCGCCCCTGCCGGGTGGGGAGATCCGTTTCTACGAGGAGGGGGGGGCGTTGTTTGTGGGGGCAGCGACCCTTGACAACACCCCTGGGGGTGCTTCCGTGGAACTTGCGGTGGGAGCGGCCTTTGACCTGCGCGGGGAGCGTGTCGAGGAGCGGAGGGAGCGCCTAGGGGACCGGAGCTACCGGGAGGCCTGGAGGATCACCCTCACCTCGGCCAAGGAGCAGGAGGTCGAGGTGGAGGTGGTGGAAACCCTGTCTGGTGTTTGGAAGATTCGGGAGGCGAGCCTCCCCTACGAGGTGTTGAGCGCCAGTCAAATCCTGTTCCGCGTCAAAGTTCCGGCCGGCGGGTCGGGCGAGGTCCGGTACACGGTGGATTGGGAGTACTAGGGCATGGCCGGACAGGAGGACCGGCAACTCCGCGAGGGGTATGTGCGGGCCCTGGAGCGGGCTTTGGAGGCGGCGCCGGCCCGCAACGGGGTGGTTTCCATCCGGGACCTTTGGCTGGAAACCGCGTTGCCCTTGGATCTGATTGAGGAGATCCTGCGGGACGACGGGGTGCGGTTGCCGCCCCACGTGGTTCGGGTGGACGTGAAGCGGGAAGGGAAGAAAGGCAAACATGGGCGCAAGTGAAATCAAGTTTGGCACCGACGGCTGGCGCGGGGTGATTGCCCAAGACTTCACGTTCGCCAACGTGGCCCGGGTGGGTTATGCCCTGGCCGAGTACTTGCTCGATCCCCGCCGGGGGACCAACCCCGTGTACACCCAATGGGGTGTCCCCTTTCGCCCCGCGTCCCAGGGTTTTGTCATTGGCTACGACACGCGGTTCCTTGCCCGGGAGTTCGCCCAGCACCTTGGGCGAGCCCTTTCCCACCGTGGGGTTCCGGTGTTCCTGACCGATTCTTTCGTCCCCACGCCAGCCCTGTCGGCCTGGGTGGTGGACCGAGGCCTGGCGGGGGGGGCCATGATCACCGCTTCCCACAATCCCCCGCACTGGAGCGGAGTGAAGCTCAAGCCGGAGTACGGGGGGTCGGCAACCCCTGAGCTCACCGCTCGGGTGGAGGCCCTCATTCCCCAGGAGGTTCCGGAGGTCAGCGAAGGGGAGCTCGAGGAAGTTTCGATCCGGGAACCGTACCTGCAGAGGCTTCAGCGGCTGGTGGACCTGCGGAGTGTGGGCAAGGCCCCGGTGTACGTGGTGGTTGACGCCATGTACGGGTCTGCCCAGGGGTATCTCCCCTCCCTCCTCCGGCCTCATCGGGTGCCGTTCTTGGCCCTGCGCTCGGTAGTCGATCCCCTGTTTGGGGGCCGCAAGCCCGAACCCCTCCCGGAGAACGTGGTGCCCCTCAAGGCCGTGATCCGCTCCCTCTGCCGTCGGCTCAAAGGGAAGATCGTGGTCGGTCTCATCACCGATGGGGATGGCGATCGGGCCGCGGCCATGGACGAGCGCGGGGAGTTTTTGGACACCCACCGCACCGCCTCGCTCATCCTCTGGCACCTCCTCCGCCACCGGGGCCTCCGTGGCCAGGTCCTCAAGTCCGTGGCCCTGACCGACATGATCGGCAAGTTGGCCGACCACGCCGGGCTTCCCTGGCAGGAAATCCGCGTGGGGTTCAAGTGGGCCGTGGAGGGTCTGGTCACCAAGAAAGCCGCCTTTGCCGGGGAGGAGTCTGGGGGGTACGGCTACTCCGCCCACCTGCCCGAACGGGATGGGATCCTCTCCAACCTGTATCTCCTGGAGCTCGTGGCCGTCACCGGCAAACCCTTGTCCGCGTTGGTGGAAGAACTGTTCCAGCTGGTGGGTCCTCACCACTTTGCCCGCCGGGACCTGGAGCTCAAGGAGCGCTTGGAGATCGTGGAGAAATTGAGGGCCCGCCCTCTGGAGGAAGTGGGCGGCCACAAAGTGGTGGCTGTGGAGGACCTGGACGGCCTCAAGCTCCGTTTCCGTCAAGGTTGGCTTCTGTTCCGGGCTTCGGGCACGGAACCCATTCTGCGTCTGTACTGCGAGATGGGCAGCCCGGAAGCTGTGCAAGAGGTGCTCGACGATGCCCAACGCCAAGTGGGAGGAGGGTTGCTGTGAAGGGTGAGCCCTACGACCCCAAGACGATTGAGGGGCGGTGGCGGGACTTCTGGCAAAGCAAGCGCCTGTTCAACGTGGACACCCGCGACGCCACCGGCAAGTTCTATTACCTTAACATGTTCCCTTACCCCTCGGGTTATCTGCACGTGGGGCACGGGCGCAACTACATTTTGGGGGACGCGATCACCCGGTTCTTGCTCCTCAAGGGGCGGCGGGTCCTCAACCCCATGGGCTGGGATGCCTTCGGGCTTCCGGCCGAGAACGCCGCCATCGAGCGGGGCATCCACCCCGGGACGTGGACGATGAACAACATCGCCTACGCCAAGGACCAGTTCCGCGCCTGGGGCGTGGAGTACGATTGGGACCGGGAAGTAACCACGTGCGTTCCGGACTACTACCGCTGGACCCAGTGGCTGTTTCTGCAGCTTTACAGGCATGGCCTGGCCTACAAGAAGCTTTCCACGGTGAACTACTGTCCCACCTGCAAGACGGTCCTGGCCAACGAGCAGGTGGTGGGTGGGGAGTGCGACCGCTGTGGGACACCCCCAGAGCCCAAGACCCTTGAGCAATGGTCTTTCAAAATCACCGCTTACGCCGAGCGGTTGCTTGCCGATCTCCAAGGGCTGGACTGGCCCGACCACGTGAAAAAGATGCAAGAGAACTGGATCGGCCGCTCGGAGGGGGTTGAGATCGTCTTCCGGGCGGAGACCGGCCAGCAAATTACGGTGTTCACCACCCGGCCAGATACCCTGTGGGGGGCCACGTTCCTGGTGTTGGCCCCCGAGCACCCGATGGTGGAAGCTCTGACCGCCCCGGACCGGTGGGCCGCGGTGGAAGCCTACCGGGCCCAAGCGGCCACGATGAAGGAAACCGAGCGCACGGCCACGGACCGGGAGAAAACGGGGCTCTTTTTGGGCAGCTACGCCCTGCACCCCACAACTGGGGAGCGGTTACCCATCTGGATTGCCGATTACGTGGTGGGTACCTATGGCACCGGGGCCATCATGGCTGTGCCGGCCCATGACGAGCGGGACTTCCTTTTTGCCCAAGAACACGGGTTGGCCATCCGCGCGGTGATCCAACCCCCGAACCTGGAGGCCCGCGAGCCCCGCACCGTGGACGAGGTGTACACCGGGTGGGGCACGATGGTGAACTCCGGTCCCCTCACGGGCACACCGGGCGAAGAAGCCTTCTCTCGCACGGTGAGGTACTTGGAGGAGAAGGGCTTGGGGCGGTACGCCCTGTCCTACCGCCTGCGGGACTGGCTCATTTCCCGCCAGCGGTATTGGGGAGCTCCTATCCCGATCGTGTACTGCCCCAAGTGCGGCATCGTCCCTGTACCCGAGCAGCAGCTGCCCGTCCTGCTTCCTGAAGTTCCGTTCATCGGCAAGATGGGGCTGGCGGACATCCCCGGTTGGGCGGATACCACCTGCCCGTCCTGCGGCGGCCCCGCCCGCCGGGACACCGACACCATGGACACCTTCGTCGACTCCTCTTGGTACTTCCTGCGGTTTGTGTCCCCCCACGAGGACAAGGTCCCGTTTGTGTCCGAGCACGTCAACAAGTGGCTTCCGGTGGACCTTTACGTGGGCGGGGTGGAGCACGCCATCCTCCACCTCCTCTACGCTCGGTTCATGACCAAGGTCCTCTACGACCTGGGCTACATTTCCTTTGACGAGCCGTTCGCTCGTCTGTTCACCCAGGGGATGGTGTGCCACACGGCCTACAAGTGCCCGGAGCACGGCTGGCTCTATCCCAAGGAGGTGCAGGACCTGAAATGCACGAAGTGCGGCCGCTCGGTGGAGACGGCGTACTTCGCCATGTCCAAGTCCAAAAAGAACGTGGTGGACCCCATGGAGGTGATCGAAAAGTACGGGGCCGACACCCAGCGGCTGTACACCCTGTTCATGGGGCCCCCGGACCGGGACATCGAGTGGAGCGAGGAGGGCATCCGCGGCTCTTGGCGGTTCCTGAACAAGTTCTGGACGTTGGTCACAGGCGTCCTGGCGGAGATCAGCACGGTCCAGGGGGAACCGGATGTGGGGTTGCTGGACTCGGCCGGCAAGGAGCTGTGGCGCAAGCACCACGCCACCCTCAAGAAAGTGACCGAGGAGTTCGAGGGCCGGTTGGGGCTGAACACCGCGGTGGCCGCGATTATGGAGCTCACCAACGCCCTGGAGGACTATGTGGACCGCGGAAACGTGGACGGGCGGCTGGTCCGGCGGGTCGTGCGGGATCTCGTTTTGATGCTTGCGCCCTTCACCCCGTTTGTGTGCGAGGAGCTGTGGTCCCGCCTGGGGGAGCCGAAGTCGGTGCTGGAGTCGTCTTGGCCCTCCTACGATCCGGGGGCGCTGCAAGGGGAGGAGGTGGAGATCCCGGTGCAGATCAACGGCAAGGTACGGGCCCGGTTGCGTGTGCCCGCGGCGGTGGCCTTCGACCCCGAGGCCCTCAAAGGAGCGGCTTTGGCCGACTCAGGGGTGGGTGAGCGTCTGAAGGGTGCGCAGGTAGAAAAGGTGATTGCTGTGCCAGGGAGGCTAGTCTCCATCGTCGTTCGATCGACTTGAGGAAAGCTTGCCTCCCTGCATTCCGGAAGAAGGAGGCTCCCCCCCGCGTCCCGGGTCGAGCAGGTTTCTTGGGTGATGGAGGGTTTCGCGGATCGGATGGGGGAAGGGGAGGGTCGCTCTTGCCCGCTCCTGGAGGGGGAGACCTAGAGTGAGCCGCGACGCTCGCCCTTGGGCTCTTGAAGGTTCGATAGCGTAGGCCTCTTTACTCGGGACGGACCAAGAAAGAGGGACGCAGGTCCAACGCTCCAGGCCTCTTCCCGTCCATTTGTCCCCGAGACGACCCTGGAAGCGGAAGCCAAGAGCGTTTGGGGGCTTTGGTGTGAAGACGTAAGCAGCTTCGGAAGCCTGTGCCTTGGGCGTGGGTGGTGACTTGACCTTGACCCATATGCGGGCTTAGGGTCGCTTGAGCTTGGTCACTTTACCGTGGGGGCAGACCTCGCTTTGGTCTTCCAGGGTTTGGGTCGTTGCAGGCGCAAGGTGCGAGGCCGCAGGGAAGAAATAGGCTTTGCCAACTTCATCCACGATGGCAACCTCTCTGGAAAATTCACTAGGATGGCCGGTTAGGGAGTGACCAACGGCTCTTGGGACGAAAGGAGAATCGGGATGTTCCGTACTTGAGCTTTGGGCCCCTCTTGGATAAGTTCAAGCAGGAGCAGCCCCTCATGCCTAAGCTTAGCATAATAATCCCGACACTGAACGAAGAACTCTACTTGTCAGGCCTGCTTGCCTCTTTGCAGGAGCAGGACTGGCGGGACTTCGAGATCATTGTCTCTGACTCGGGATCTTCGGACAGCACACGGGAGATTGCCCAAAGATTTGGAGTCCGGGTGGTGGAAGGACCTCGTCGAGGTCCCGCCCATGGGCGCAACCTGGGAGCTCAACAGGCCCAAGGGGAGCTTTTGCTGTTCTTGGATGCCGATGTGGTCTTTCCCCGGCCTGACATCCTTGGTCGAGCGGTGGAGGAGTTCGAGCGAAGGAAGTTGGAAGCCGCAGGGTTTCCGTTCCGATCCCTGGAGAACCTATGGCGGTATCGCTTGTTGTTGGTGGTGGGGAGCGCGCTGGGGTGGCTCAGCCAGTGGATTAGCCCATGGGTGCCGGGCTGGGCCATTCTCGTGCGTCGCGACGCCCATCAGCGCGTGGGAGGGTTCGACGAAACCCCGGCGTTTCGAGAGGATCACGTCTACGTTGGCCAAGTCCGCAAGCTAGGGAAAGTGCGGTACCTCCGGGCCGGCCCCATCAAAGTCTCGGCGCGGCGATTCGAACACCAGGGTACTGGAAAAACTCTTGCCATCTACTTGTTGACCGAGTTGGCTCGACCCTTTGGTCGTGTGCCTTACGCGTTTGTTCGCTACCAATTTGGCTCCTTTTCCCGTGAGCGCAAGGGGAAGAACGGTTTGGCCAGTTCGTCACGAAGGAAACGGTAGTTGGTGCCAGTTCCAGCTGAATGTGGCAAGACAGGATGTGGAGTTCGCCGCCGGTCCTCTGGGGGGGGCCGGCGCTGACCGTCGGGGGGAAGCGACTTGCCATGAGAATCGGGCTTTTTACCGATACGTACGTTCCTGACACCAACGGGGTGGTCACCGTGGTGCGCCTCATGGAGCGGGAGCTCACCCGGGCCGGCCACGACGTGTACGTGTTTGCCCCAGCCCACCCCAGCGTGCGGGACACCCGCCCCGAGGTGTTCCGGTTCCGCTCCTTCCGGATGGTCTTGTACAAGGGGATGCGTGTGCCCATCCCCTACAACCGGCGGGCCTACCAAGTGCTGCGCAGCTTGGACATCGTGCACTCCCACGACCCTTTCTCCATCGGCCTTCTGGGATTCTGGGCCGCACGGCGGTACGAGATCCCCCACGTCCACACCTATCACGCCCTGTACACGGAGTACCGCAAGTACCTGCCGCCCCCCTTTCGACCTTCTGCCTCCACCGTGAGGCGCTTGAGCCGCCTGTTCTGCAACCGCTGTGACGCCATTATCGCCCCGTCCCATCCCATGGAGCGGGAACTCCGCAGCTACGGCATCACTGTCCCCATCTATGCCATTCCCTTTGGCCTGGACGAGGAGGAGTTTGGGCGGCCGGTGGGGTGGAACGCCCGCCAGGCTCTTGGTTTGCCCGAAGGGGCGGAGATCCTGCTCTACGTGGGGCGCCTGGCTTGGGAAAAGAACGTGGAGTTCCTCATCCGCATGTTCAAGAAACTCGCGCCGCAGCGGCCATCGGCCTGGTTGGTCATCGCGGGAAACGGGCCTTACCGGCCGGAGCTTGAGGCCTTGGTGGCCCAAGCCCACCTGGCGGAGCGGGTCAAGTTCACAGGGTACCTACCCCGGGAGCACCTCATCGACCTGTATAAGCAGGCCACCCTATTTGTTTTCGCCTCCAAGACGGAAACCCAGGGGCTGGTGGTGATGGAGTCCATGATGGCCGGAGTACCCCCGGTGGCCCTTGGCGCCATGGGCGTGGCCGACTTGGTGGAGTCGGGCAAGACCGGGATTCTGGTGGACGAAGACGAGGAGACCTTTGCCCAGGCGTGCCTGCGGCTCCTGGACGATGAGCCGGCCCGGCGGACCCTGGGCCAAGCGGCCCAGGCTTGGGCCACCGCCCACGACGCCCAAGCTTCCACCGCGCGCCTTCTCGAGGTCTACCAGGCCTTGCGGAAAGCTAAGCCCGCTCGCAGAGAGGCCCCCGGCGAGAGCTTGGTGCTCGACGTGGACGAGGCCGAAACCTAGGGGCAGAGATCCTTGGGACCGAAGCTTTCAGGCAGGAGGGCGGCGAGCGTGGTTTCCCGCCACACCCGGCCTTCGCCGTCGGCCATGATCACCTTGAGGTCCGGGGCAAACTCCGCGAGGACCTGTCGGCAGGCCCCGCATGGGGCACAAAAGCCTATTCCGCAGGCCACAGCCAGAGCAGCGAATTGGCTGGCCCCTTCGCTCACGGCCTTGAGCAGGGCCACCCGCTCGGCGCACACCGTGAGACCGTAGCTGGCGTTCTCCACGTTGCAGCCAGTGAACACCCGCCCGTCTTTGGCGAGCAGAGCCGCTCCCACCGGGAACTTGGAGTACGGGGCGTACGCCCGGTGACGCGCCTCCACCGCGCTTTTCACCAAATCGGCCTCGCTCATCCAGCCCCCTTGGCCTTCTCCTGCTCCCGCCGGCGCAGCTCGGCCCGCTTGATCTTGCCGCTCGGCGTCTTGGGAAGCTCCGTCACAAATTCGACCTCCCGGGGGTATTTGTACGGTGCCGTCACCTGCTTGACGTGTTCCTGCAGTTCCTTCACCAGTTCCTCGGAGGGGTGGTACCCCTTGGCGAGGATCACGAACGCTTTTACGATTTGGCCGCGGACGGGGTCGGGTTTTCCCACCACCGCGGCCTCCACCACCGCTGGGTGGGAGACCAAGGCGTCCTCCACTTCAAAGGGACCAATGCGGTACCCGGAAGCTTTGATGACGTCATCGGCCCGGCCCTCGAAGAACAAATACCCCTCGTTGTCCACCCGCACGAGGTCCCCGGTTCGATACCACGCGCCAGAGAACACCTGGCGGGTGAGTTCAGGGTCCTTCCAGTAGCCGTCGAAAATACCCGGGCTCCCCACCGGCACAACCAACTCCCCTATCTGACCGGCTCCCACGGGGTTGCCCTGGTCGTCGATGGGCGTGGCCCCTGGGCCCGGTGTGGGCAGCCCCATGGACCCCGGTTTCACCGGCAGTCCCGGAGGGTTGCACACCAAGCACACCGACTCCGTTTGCCCGTACCCGTCACGGATCGTGACCCCAAAGTTCTCCCTAAACACCTGGATGGGTTCCACGTTGAGGGGCTCCCCGGCGGAAAGGGCATCGCGGAGCTTGATTTTGTTCTTGTACCGCCCCAGGTCGGGCAGTTGAATCATGATCCGGTACTCCGTCGGTGTAGCGCACAGCTTGGTCACCGGGTACCGGGTGAGGAGGTCGAGGTACTTTTCCGCTTCGAACTTACCGAGGTACATGAGCTGGGTGGAGCCGGTGTTGAGGGCCACGCCCATGGGGGACCAGTACCACTTGGCCCACCCTGGAGCCGTGGTGGCCCAGATGATGTCGTCTGGAGACGCTGCCCACCAGTACCGGGCTGTCACCCGAGCGTGCCCGTACATCCAGCGGTGCCGGTGCATCACCGGCTTGGGGTTCCCGGTCGTCCCCGAGGTGAAATTGATCGTCATGGGGTCCTGGGCATTGAGGGGAACCGACGGCACCACCGGCGCCTTTTCCACTTCTCGCTCGAACGGGAGCCAGCCCGGCCGCTCCCCTCCGATGAGGAGGAAGTGCTCCAGGGGGCACTGGCCTCGGGCCTCCTCCACCTCGGCGTAGGTCGTGGTGTGGGCGATGACCACCCGGGCGCCTGCGGTCTCGGCCCGATAGACGATGTCCTTGGCCCGCACCATGTCGGTGCAGGGCACGGCCACCCCCCCGGCCTTAAACGTGCCGATCTGGGCGATCAGGGCCTCCGGCAGGCGGGGGAAGATGTGAAGAATGGGATCGCCCTTTTTGACCCCCAGCCGCATGAGCACCGCGGCCAACCGCGAGGAAAGCTCGCTTAAAGCCCCCCAGGTGAGCGTCCGCCGCTCGCCCGCCTCGGACTCCCACAGCACGCACGGCTTGTCTGGGTGCCTACGGGCGTGGCCATCGACCACTGCAGCGATGTTGTAGTCCTGGGGAATCTCCCACCGGAATTCCCGGCGCTCGCGTTCGTACTGTTCGCGTGTGAACCCCATGTTCACCCCTTTTGCTGAAGATGGTTTGGTGGGCTACTTTTACTCCATGCGCGCCAATCCTAACCCAAGGCTCAGGCGGGCGCTGGCGGTCCTCCCTCCCGGGGCCTCCCGGCGCCTCATCGCTCGGGGAGTGAAGGCGTTGCCCCAAGTCCAGCGGGCTCTGGACGAGGGCTGGGTGGTGGTGACCCTGGGAACCACCAACGCCTACGTGGCCGAGGAGCTCTTAGGCCGTCCCTTGGACAAGGCCCGCTTCTGTGCAGGCTATATCGGAGCGGAACTTAGCTGGGTGGCTCCCGAACGGCGAGGAAAGCCCCTTGTTCTTCGCAAAGGGCAACCCACGGAACTGGGTCTGGACGAGGCCGTGAAAGAGCTGGGCCCAGGAGACGTGGTCATCAAAGGGGCCAATGTGCTCGACCCATACGGAGTATGTGGGGTATTCATGGCCTCCCCGATGGGGGGGACGGTGGGCATGGTGGCTGTTCCAGTCCTGGCCCGCGGTGTGGAGATGGTGATCCCCATTTCCTGCGCCAAGTCGGTGCACAGTTCCGTGGCCGACTTGGCCCTGGAGCTGGGCATCGGCCGGGTGGAGTGGGCCATGGGGTCGGGTGTGGGGCTCTTTCCCCTCTTGGGCACGGTGGTCACAGAACTGGAGGCTGTGCAAAGCCTGTACGGTGTGCGGGCCCTCCACGTGGCCACGGGCGGGGTGGGCCCGGGGACCGGCGCCGTCACCCTGCTCCTCGTGGGTGAAGAGGCGTCTGTGGAGCGGGCTTTCGGGGAGCTCGCGCAGCTCGCCCGGGAAGAACCCCCGCCTCAGGTAGGGTGAACATGCTGGAGTTTGTGGAAGGCACGGTGGTGGGCCGAGGAGA
>CAKZKH010000105.1 GCA_937122485.1 uncultured bacterium
CGAATTGCACCCCTCAGACCGAATCAGTGGCTCTTGTCCCCCCGGCCTACAAGTCCGGCCGGTTCAAGACCGAGCTCAGCTTTGCTGGGTTGGGGATCGCCCTCGAACTCAGACACTGGGCGTTTCCGTACACCGAGACCTATTTCGACATTCCCTACTACTGGCCATGTTGTCCCCCCCAGACCCAAAGCTATACGCTGGCTTCCGTCATTGTGATGGCCGGACCCGTGACGCTCACCAGCCGTTTCTCCGACTGTTGCGATGGGATCACCTTCAACAGCTTCACCTTCAGTCTGAAGGACGCCTCGTTCTGCTGTGGCCTGAAGCACAGTGCAGTCCTTGAGTTCGACAAACTTGGATTCACGCACATCATCTTCTCCGTGGAGATGCCCTTGTGCTGCGGGATCGCCCTTGAGGCAAGCGTCAAGTTCACGGTCACGGACAAGACCGTGAGCATCAAACCCAAATGGGTGGGCCTAGGGCAAGTCTGTTTCGAGGTATTTGGGGATGTTCTTTGGGACGATCTGAAGATCCAGGGGCTCATCATCTACGGGTACAAGCTGTGGTGCCAGTTTGGGCCGTGCACGTTCATCGAGTTTCTCACAGCCCTGGATCCGGGCATGATCGAACAAATCTTGGGAAACGACCTGTTCGAGGGCGAAGAGTTCGAGTACCTCAAGCTCGGCTTCTGTGGACCGGGGTGCTGCGGGGGGGTGTACAAGCTCGCCGTGTCGGTTTTCTTTCAACCCTCAGGGAGCCTGTTCGGCATGACCCGATTCCTCATGGACATGAGCGCCCCCATCATGGCCAACTTCACGTTGACCCTGTCCCTGGGGGTGTCTGTGGCGACGGGTGGCCCCACCACTTTGGGCGTGGGGTGGGTGTTCGAGTTCTGACCTAGTGAGCTAGGCGGACCTCTTGGGCGGGCCCCCGCGGGGGCCCGCTTCCCATATAATAAAGGCAAGGGCGAGGGAGTAACCCCCCAGGGTTCCTCCCCTGGAGGATGCAATGGTACGGGTGGTTTTCGCCGCGGTGTTCGTGCTGGGGGCATCGGCCGTGGTCCTGGCTCAGATGAGCTTCTCTGGCGACTGGGACTTCACCCTTCAGCTTCTTCCCACCGTGGAGGTGTACGACAGCGACCTCACCCTCAAGTTCACCCTGGCCGGT
>CAKZKH010000106.1 GCA_937122485.1 uncultured bacterium
GGGTGTTTCAGGCCGCGGGCGCGTTCGTGTGCGGAGAGGGAACCGCACTTTTGGCGAGCATCATGGGCAGGCGGGGCCAGCCCCGGCCCCGACCGCCTTTCTCCGCCCAACACGGCCTCTGGGGGAAACCCACGGTCCTCAACAACGTGGAGACTTGGGCCAACGTGCCCTTAATCATCAAAAACGGCCCAGCCTGGTTCTGCTCGTTCGGCACGGAAAGAAGCCCGGGAACAAAAATTTTCTCTCTAACCGGCAACGTGCGCAACACCGGGCTCGTGGAGATTCCCATGGGCATGACCCTGCGGGAGCTGGTGTATGGGATCGGCGGAGGGCCACGGGAAGGAACGCGGTGCAAGGCCGTGCAGATCGGCGGACCTTCGGGGGGATGCATCCCCGAGGACCTCTTCGACACCCCGGTGGACTTCGATTCGCTCCAGGGCATTGGGGCCATGATGGGCTCGGGCGGGCTTGTGGTCCTGTACGAGGACTCCTGCATGGTCAACGTGGCCAAGTTCTTCTTGGAGTTCACCCAGGCCGAGGCCTGTGGCCAATGCCCGCCCTGCCGGATCGGAACGAAGAGGATGCTGGAGATTCTGAGTCGGATCACCGATGGCCGGGGCGAGCCCGAGGACGTTGGACTCCTGGAGGAACTGGGCTTGGGGATCAAGGCCACGTCCCTTTGTGGCCTGGGCCAAAGCGCCCCCAACCCCCTGCTCACCACGCTCCGCTATTTCCGCGCGGAGTACGAAGAACACCTCCATGGCCGCTGCCCGGCCGGCGTCTGTCGTGCCCTGGTGACCTACGTCATCGATGAGACCCTGTGCATCGGGTGCGGCCTTTGCGCCAAGAATTGTGCCCAGGGCGCGATCTTTGGTGTTCCCAAGAAACCCTATCGGATCGAATCGCGGCTGTGCAGCCGCTGTGGGGCCTGCCTCACGGTCTGCCCCAAGGGGGCGATTCGGCGGACATGAAACCCACGGTTTCTTTCACTGTCGACGGCCAAGTTGTCCAGGTCCCTGAAGGGACACGTCTCCTTGAGGCGGCAAAGGCAATAGGGATCGAGATTCCCCACCTGTGTAACTATCCCGAGCTCACCCCTGCGGGGATCTGCCGGCTTTGTTTGGTGGAGGTGGACGGAAGACTCGTTCCCTCTTGCACCACTGTGGGGGAAGAGGGTCTGCAGGTGCGGACGAACAGCGACAGCCTATATCGTCTGCGCCGTCTGGTCTTGGAGCTCATTCTCTCCGATCATCCCCAGGACTGCCTCACCTGCGACAAAGCCGGGGCTTGCCCGCTCCAGCGGTACGCCTACGAGTACAAGATCGAGCGAAACCGGTTCGTTGGGCCGGACCACGAGCGCCGCCACCTCCCCGTTCGCGAGGACAACCCCTTCATCCGCTACGAGCCAGAAAAGTGCATCCTCTGCGGCCGGTGCATCCGGGCTTGTGCCGAATCTCAAGGAAGACATGTCCTCAACTTCTATGGCCGCGGGTTTCACACTTCCGTGGGCACGGCCCTGGACCTTCCCTTGGAGCAGACGAACTGCGAGCTGTGTGGCCAGTGCGTAGCCGTCTGCCCTACTGGGGCCCTTACGGAAAAGGAGCGCCGGTTCAAAGGTCAAGAGTGGGAGCTCAAGAAAGTCGAGACCGTCTGCCCGTTCTGCGGCTGCGGCTGCCCCCTTACCCTGCACCTCAAGAACGACCGCATCGTGCGGGCAAGCGGCGGCTGGAAGAGATTCCGCCTCTGCGTCAAAGGCCGGTTTGGCTGGACGTTCGTGCACCACCGGGACAGACTCAAGTACCCCCTCCTCCGCAAAAACGGCGAGCTCGTGCGCGTCTCCTGGGACGAGGCCTTGGCCTTTGTGGCCAAAAAGCTCCTGGAGATTCGGGAGAGCTGCGGGCCTGAGGCCATTGCCGGCCTCGCCTCCGCCAAGTGCACAAACGAGGACAACTACTTGTTCCAAAAGTTCATGCGGGCCGTGATTGGAACTTCCCACATCGACCACTGCGCCCGCCTCTGCCATGCTCCTTCGGTGGCGGGTTTGGGCATGGCCTTGGGATCGGGCGCGATGACGAACACCATCGACGACCTTGAGGAGGCCACCGGCATCCTCGTCACGGGCTCCAACACCAGCGAAGCCCATCCCATCGTGGCCCAAGCGATCCTCCGCGCAGTGAGGAAAGGGGCCAAGCTGGTCGTAATCGATCCCCGTCGGATCGAGCTCGCCCACGTGGCCGACATCTACCTTCAGCCCCGCACAGGCACCGATGTGGCTTGGCTCAACGGCCTGGCCCACGTCATCTACACCGAGGGGCTCTGGAACAAGAAGTTCGTGGAGGAGCGCTGCGAGAACTTCCAGGAGTTCCGCCAGGCGATTCTGGAGTACCCCCCCGAGCGGGTGGAGGAGATTGCAGGGATCCCGGCTGAGGAGCTTCGCCGCGCGGCCCGCGCTTACGCTCAGGCTGAGCGCGGGGCCATCGTCTACTCCATGGGCATCACCCAGCACGCCTTCGGCACGAACAACGTCCTGGCTTTGGCCAACCTGGCGTTGCTCACCGGCCACATCGGAAGGCCCGGGACCGGCGTGAACCCCCTGCGGGGACAGAACAACGTCCAGGGCTCTTGCGACATGGGGTGCTTGCCCAACGTCCTCCCCGGGTACCAGCCCCTGACCGACTCCGCAGCACGGGGGAAGTTCGAGCGGGCTTGGAGCGTGGAACTCCCGGACAAGGTCGGGCTCACCGTGGTGGAGATGATGGAGGCTGCGCGCCAACGAAAGATCAAGGCGCTCCTCATCATGGGCGAAAACCCCATGGTCTCAAGCCCGGAGCTCTGCCGGGTCAAAGAAGGTCTTGAGCACCTCGAGCTCCTGGTGGTGATGGACATCTTCCCCACCGAGACCACCGAGGTTGCCCACGTGGTGCTTCCTGCCGCGAGCTTTGCCGAAAAGGATGGAACGTTCACGAACACCGAGCGAAGGGTCCAGCGGGTGCGCAAGGCCGTGGAACCCCCGGGTGAGGCCAAGGCCGACTGGGAGATCATTTCCGAGCTTTCCACCCGCATGGGCTATCCCATGCCCTACACCCACCCTGAGGAAATCATGAGGGAGATTGCCACGGTGGCCTCGATCTACGGGGGCATCTCCCATGCCCGTCTGGAGAAAGAGAAGCTCCACTGGCCCTGTCCCCACCCAGACCATCCCGGCACGCCGATCCTCCATGCCGAGCGGTTCACCCGGGGCAAGGGCAAGTTCCATGCGGTGCACTACTACGAGCCTGCCGAGGTCCCCGATCGCGAGTACCCCTTCATCCTCACCACAGGCCGGATGCTGTACCACTACCACACCCGGTCGATGACCGGGCGGGTGGAAGGCCTGCAGGCCCTGGTGCCCGAGGCCTACGTGGAGATCAATCCCCAGGACGCCCAGAAGCTGGGAATCTCCGACGGGGATCTTGTCCAGGTCACGTCACGGCGGGCCTCGGTGAAGGTGCGGGCGTGGGTGACCGAGCGCGTGCCGCCAGGGACAGCGTTTATGCCCTTCCACTTTCCCGAGGCCAACCGCCTTACCTCAGCCCAGAACCTCGACCCCCTTTCCAAAATGGCGAGCCTGAAGTGCTCCGCGGTGCGCGTAGAACCTGCACCGCCATCGCCCTAGCCCGCCCCCTCCAGCCACCGCAGGTGGTCTTCGCGGGCGTTGATGTTCACAAACGATCGCAGCTGGGGATCGGCCCGGCGCACCTCCACCTCGGGAATCACCGCGTGAGGAACGCTGCGCAAGAAGCGCTGGACTCCAAGCTTCTCCCGCACCGCCTGTTCCAAAACCGAAAGAAGCGCGCGCGAATACACTCCAGGAAAGGGCTCCAAGAAGCCCCCGATTTCGCACACCGTCGTAAGGCCTGTTTTTTGCGCCTGTGCCAGGAGAAGGTCCACAAGTTCCCGGGAGACAGAGGGCATGTCGCAGGCCAATACGAGGGCCCACGGCGAAGGGATGTGGGCCAAGCCGGCGTGAAGTCCAGCAAGGGGACCCCCACCAGGGATCAGGTCCTCCACGAACTTGGCCTTCAACTCCTTTGGAACAGGCTTGGAATGGCCCATGGCCACCACAGCCTCGGTGCCCCTGCCCTGAAACCGCTCGATGAGGTCAGCCACGACGAGCTTTCCTTGATGGGCAAGCCAAAGTTTGTCCATCCCCAGCCGGCTCCCTTCCCCACCGGCAAGGATGATCAAGGAAACAGGTCTTTTCAGCACAGCCCCGTTTATAGCCCAAAAGCCGCAAAGAGAGCTAGACTTGGAGCGTGTCCCTTTACGAGCAAAGGAAGAAGCGGGTCACCCAGATCGGCTCTCTTCCCCTAACCGACCCGGCTCGGGCCGTGGAGTACAGCCTCCAACACGACATCCCTTTTCTCCCCGAACTGCCCTTGCGGGGCGATGCGATGCTCTCCTACATTCACAAGCCAGGAGAGCTGAGCTGCCTCAGGGAATTCAAGAAGCATCGGTTTGAGACGGTCAAGGTCCAGGTGGTGGGCCCCGCCACGTTGATCCTCTCCGGCTACGAAAGAGACGAGGCCCTGCTTCGTATCTACCGGCACCTTGAGGTCATCTTCGACGGCCTCTCTGCCCAGGAAGTGATCCTCTTCTTGGACGAGCCGGCCCTGGGCCAAGCCGGTTTTGCATTTCGGCCCCTGTGGGACGCCATCTTCAAGGAATTCCCTGCCATCCGGGGGGTTCACGTGTGCGGGAACATGCAGTGGGACATCCTCTTCGCCTCGGAGATTGACATCGTGAGCTTCGACGCGTCCAAGTACGACATCACCCTGTACTACCCCCGCAAGGGGAAGCGCATCGCCTGGGGGATCAACGACCAGGGCCAGATCAAGGATTTCCAAACCGGGGATCTGATTACGCCACCCTGTGGTCTCTCCCCCCACCGCTATCGGTCCCAAGATCTGCCCGGGGTGTGGACCTTGTTGCACCAGGCTGCCTCAGCCCTGGAGTCGTAGCCGGTAGATGCCGCAGAGGATATCCACGTTTCTTCCGGCACGGACCTGCTCCAAGGCCGCGGCAGCTTGGTCCCAAAGGGCGTCTCGCTCTTGGCGGCTGCAGTAAGCCACCTCCATCGGATCAGGTACTCCCCCTCCCGGGTGAGAACCGCCCGAAGGCGGTAGGCCCGCTGGGAGGCGGTCAACAGGACCTCGAGCGCGGAAAGGGTCCTCTCCAGGACGTCGGCAAGTGCGGGATCCGCCTCGGCCCGGCGCCGGATTTCCTTGTCGCCAAACCGGGTGATGGCCTCCAACGTGGACTTAATCCCGCACGATCATGGTATCATCGCGTTCCCGCCACTCCAGGGCTTTGACCCCTTCCAATCGGATCTCCTCCTCAAACAGCCGGCGCAGGACGAGCACGCCTTTTTCGTAACGGAACTCCACCACGCCCTCGGCGATCTTGGTCTCACCGCGACGAACCGTAATGGCGCACATGGTCTGTCCTCACTTGTACGCCGGGGCCAGCCCGAGGGCTTTGCGCTTCTGGTCCAACGAGCGGATGAGAACCTCGGCCATGGCCTGGGGTTCCCGCTCGAACAACCATCTCCCCCCGGTCAACCGCTCGATGTCATCGAACAGGAACTTGGTCGTCTCCGGACTTCCGGCGGTGGGGAAGTTCACCCCAAACACCACCGGTACCCCACTGGCCACGAAGTAGTGTCCGATGGCCACGGCCTTCTCGCTCATCCATTCCGGGGCACAGCCGGCCGCGGGCACTTGGGAGATGTCCTCGCCCAAGCCTCCCTCGTGCACGATGGCGGTGGCGGCGATGAGGAGCCGGGAATTGTCCACGCACGATCCCATGTGCAGAACCGGGGGAATGCCCACCGCCTCGCACACCTCCCGCAGGCCCCCGCCAGCCTGCTCCGCAGCCTCGGGCACCAGCAACTCCGCCTTGGCCGCGGTGATCGCACCACACCCCGTGCTGAGGACAAGGACGTTTCGCAGGATTAGCTCGCGAACCAGGGCGGTGTGCACCTGTCCCGCATCCACCCGAGGGTTGTTGCAGCCCACCACGCCCACCACGCCCCGTATGCGGCCGTCGATGATGGCATCGTTAAGGGGCCGGTAACCAAAGCGGTA
This sequence comes from uncultured bacterium, assembly GCA_937122485.1. Taxonomy (GTDB): domain Bacteria; phylum Bipolaricaulota; class Bipolaricaulia; order Bipolaricaulales; family Bipolaricaulaceae; genus CAKZKH01. Next base: position 6,126 of record CAKZKH010000106.1, read on the forward strand.
CCGCCCACCCAGCATGTAGTTCACCGTCTCGTGGCTGAACCCGGCAACCAGATCCACCGAGCCCTGGGGGATGTTCACCGCCCCCCGACGGGGGAAGTTTTCGATGGCCCGACGCACGATCTCTCGGGCGATCTCTAATGCGGTGTGGTGGTCGTAGGGAAGGTGCTCAGCTCCAGGAATTTTGGCCTTGTCCGAGGTGGTGAAGATGTGGGTGTGGAAACAGCGGGCCACGGTGGGCAAGGAGGGCATCACGCACTGCACGTCCACCACCATGGCCTCCACCGCGCCGGTCATGAGGGCCAGTTCCTGCTGGAGGAAGGTTCCGGCGATAGGGATGCCGTGCCGCATGAGGACCTCGTTCGCCGTGCAGCAGATCCCGGCGAGGTTGATGCCCGTGGCCCCCTTCTCCCGAGCCAGGGCCAGCATTTCCCGCTCCTCGGCCACCTTGACCAAGAGCTCAGGCAGTACGGGCTCGTGCCCGTGGACGATGATGTTCACCTGGTCCTCGCGGAGGACTCCCAGGTCCACCTTTGCTCGCAGGGGCTCTGGCGTTCCGAACAGGATGTCCTGGAGCTCCGTGGCGATCATGGATCCGCCCCAGCCGTCAGCCAGGGCCGTCCGGGCTGCCTGGAGCAAGATGTTCTCCGGATCCTGGTCGACCCCCACGGAAGTGCGGTGGAGCATCTCCACTACCTCCCGATCGATGCCGCGCGGGACTATACCCAATCTTCCCCACAGCTCCTGCCGCCGCGCGGGGGCCCGCCGGATGAAAGAGATTTCCCCTTCTTGCTGACCGAAGTCGGCCAGGAGCTTCTCCCCCACAGCCAGGGCTACCTCCTCGTCCTCGCGCCCGTCGACCGCTATCCCCAACGTACGGGCTAGGTTCCGCAGCTTCGTGCGGTCCTTCAGGGTGTAGCCCGGGGCTTCTCCGCGGGCCGTGGCCAGGAACAGCAGGGCCACCTCCCGGCCGTGGTCGGAGTGGGCCGCGGTGCCAGCGGCCACCATGCGAGCGAAGTTCTTGGCGGCAATGGATGCCCCGGAGGCGCCACAAACCCCAACCGCACGCTCCTCCCGCCCCTCCACCACCCGGCAGGGGCCCATGAAACAGGCCCGACAGCACGTGCCTCCCAGGCCGATCGGACACGGAGGTTGGCTCTTGGCCCGCTCCGTGACAAGCGTACCCGTCCTCATCGAAACGCCGCCTTCCCGGTTCACCGCCTGTTCCATTGTTCCTCCTATCGGTCCGTCTCCTTGTCCGGAGGGTTCCACACTGCTCCCCGCTTGAGGTGAAACGCGCGTACGTAATCGTCGGTGTAGATTTCTCGGTTGAGGATGAGTTCGGCGGTGGCCACGGCCATGCGCAGTTCCGGATCCGTGATGTCGCAGATGGCGGCATCCAAGCCCGTGGACATCGCCATCACCAGGAATGTGCGGGCAAGCAAACCTCGCTCCTTGGCTTTGGATACAAGGTTAGAAAGCCCCACCGAGATGTGGGGGGGAGGATCGGAGAGCATGGTGAACTCGTGAATCGCCTCCAGCACCTTGGGGGCCTGGTCCTGCATGAATCGGATGGGCATGAGAATGGGGTCCAGGAACACCCGATCGGGGGTAAGGCCTGCCTCGATGGCCGCAGCGAAGATCTTGGCCCCGTTTTCCACCCTTCTTGCCACGTCCTGGGGGCTTCCCCGTTCGTCCATGGCCACCCCCAGGAGGGCCCCACCGCACCGGGCAGCCAAGCCCACGACCTGGGCCAGCTTCCTGTCCTCGGCGGTGGTGGAGTTGAGCAAGGCGGGCCGCCCATCGAGGGCTTCCACACCGGCCTCAAGGAGCTCGGGCTGGGTGCTGTCGATGGAAATGGCTGTGGGAACAGCTTCCTGGACTACCCGAATCAGCCACACGAGGTCCTGGGGGTCCTTGGACACGGCCCCGATGTTGACGTCCAAGTAATTGGCTCCGGCCTGGGTCTGGACTTTGGCCCACTTGATCACGGGGCGAGGGTCCTTCTCCTTGATGGCCCTTCCAATGTCCTTGAAACCGGCGTTGATCCGCTCTCCGATGAGGATCACGCTCCCTCCTTCCTCCACAGCTGGGAGGCGAAGGCTTCCACTGCCCGAACGGCATGGGGATGACGGAGGATGAGGAGGTCCGCCCCGGCCATGAGGTAGGTGTAGGCCGCGGTGGCTTCCCACAGAGGGCCCCGCAGCTGGGGGTCCCCCCACTCCGCGCTGGGGGCCTTGGCCTCCTTGACCCCCCAGGATTGGGCCCCCACGTCACAGACCATGGGCATGGCCATCGCCCGGTCCCCTCCCAGCCCAGCCAACCGCGTCCTCTCCATGATGGAATACACGTACTCGATCCCGTACCCCAAGGCCCCGGTGGAGGGGAAGATCACCAGGTTCTCCAGGGGGAAGCCGCTGTCGTGGGCCAGGATGTTCACCTGCTTGGCGATGTTGATGTCCACAGGGGACTCAGCGATCAGCTTGTGGCCGTAGGCCGTGGCCAAGGCCGTCATGGTCTTGTAGTTCGTCTGTGTGCACGTCCCCAGGAGGCAATTTTCACCCTTAGCCGCCTCGGCCACCGCCGGGAACGCTTCGTTGTCCTTGTCTTCTTTCCCGCTGCCCCAGATGATGAGGGGAACACCCACCGACTCCAGGACCCGCCGCACCGCACGGGCCGCATGGTCCGGAGGTCGGTCGCCCAGCAGGGGGTCAAGGCCCTTGAGGCGCAAGCAGATCACCTGGGCTCCATAGGTTTCCACGCACTTCTTGGCCCACGGGCCGGGATCGCTCATCACGTCCTCAAAGGGCTTCCTGACCGTGTCGGGCCAGTCCTCGGGGGGGATATCCCACACTTCCATGGCCACCACGGGAGGATGGGGCATCTCTCCCTCGAACAGGTAGAACGGCAGGGTGGTTTCGCCTCCGATGGTCACGGTGGAGGTGCGTGTGCCGCCGCTCTCCTTCCCCGCCCCAATGGTGACGGTGTAGATCCTAGCGGGCCACTTCTTGCGGATGTCGGGGATCTCCACGTCCTCCCTCCTTGAGGGACTGCAATGCTGCCATGATTTGGGCCACGGCCTTTCGGGCCGGGGCGTCCATGGCCAAACGGCCCACGGGCTGACCGGCCAAAGCCAGCTCCACCACGGCCGGGTCGTGAGGGACAACCCCGGCCACCCCAATCCTTGTCTTTTCCAACTCCTGGCGCGCTTGCGAACAGAGCTCGCCCCGGAGGTCGTTGAGCACCAGCACCTCCCAGCCCACGTGAAGCTCCAGCTCCCGGGCCAAGGCAGCAATCCGAGCCGCTGAGCGAATGGATACAGGGTCCTCCCGGGCCACGATCACCAAGGCGTCCACGTGCTGGGTGGTGCGGCGGGACAAGTGCTCCATCCCCGCCTCGTTGTCGATCACAATGTACCTGTAACTGGAGCGCAGGACGTCGATGTACCGGCGGAGGATGTGGTTGACCATGCAGTAGCAGCGTGGACCTTCGCCACGGCCCATCACCAGAAGGTCCACCCCAGGTCCTTCCACCAAGCACTCGTGGAGCCCCTGCTCGAGGTAGCGGTCCTTGGAGACACCAGGGGGAAGCTCGGAGATGTGTCGGAGGACCTCTTCACGGAGGCTTCCGATCGTCTGGCGGACCTGCAGGCCCAGCAGCTCGCCCAAGTTGGCGTTGGGATCAGCGTCCACGGCCAACACGCCCCCCTGGCCACGCCGGACCAGCTCGTCGATGAGGAGGGCGCTGATCGTGGTCTTGCCCGTGCCCCCTTTGCCGGCCACCGCCACCGCCCATGGGTTCATTTCCGTGCTCCTTGCTGCGAAAACGCTCGCACATCCGTGTGGGGGATGAACTTGGCGGCCATGAACTCCTCGTAGTAGCGGGACTCGGTGATGAGGTCGAAGTAGGTGGCCTTTCGGGCGATGGCCGAGGCCTCCTCGAAGGCGGGCTTGGACAAAAGTCCCATTTTGGCCCCCAAGATCGCGGTGTTCCCCACGAATTGAACCTTCTCCCTGGGGATGTCGGGAAGAAGCCCCAAGGTGACCGCCTTGTCCGGGTCCAGGTAGTTCCCAAATCCCCCGGCGATCCACACCCGGTCCAAGTCCTCCCAGCGCAAGGCGAACGAGCCCAGGAGGATCTTGGCCCCCGCATAGATCGCCGCCTTGGCCCGAAGGAGGTTCTCGATGTCGGCCTGGGTCACCACGATGTCCTGGCCATGGGCCGCTCGGTCCTTGGGCACCAGGAGGAACTCCTCCAACCCGTGGGTGCCGCGGATGCGGGGGGAGGCCTCGGGTCGCAGCCGCCCTGTGCGGTCCACGTAGCCCATGCGGTAGAGCTCCGCCACGGCATCCACCAGGCCCGACCCGCACAACCCCCGGGGCAGACCGCCCCCGATGACCTCCAGCAGGAGGTGTCCGGAGGGGGTGATGTGCACCCGTTCCACCGCCCCTTGGGCAGCCCGCATCCCGCAGCGAACGCCGCTTCCCTCGAAGGCCGGGCCGGCCGAAGTGGAGCACGTCACCATCCAATCCTTGTTCCCCAGAACAATCTCCCCGTTCGTGCCGATGTCCATGAGCAAGCTGAGCTCTCGACTGCGGTGAAGACCGGTGGCTAGGATCCCGGCGGTGATGTCCCCCCCCACCCAGCCCCCGATCGCCGGCATGCAGTACAGCAAAGCCCGGGGGTTCACGTGGATCCCCACTTCCACCGCCCGCACGGCCGGGGGTTGGGTGGCCACAGGAACGTAAGGAGTTTTCCGAATCGAGGCGGGATCCAACCCCAACAGGAAGTGGAGCATAGCGGTGTTTCCCGCGGCCATCACCGCGGTGACGTCCCGCAGGTGGAGACCGTTGCGGGCCACGACGTTCTCGATCATGCGGTTGATGTCCCCGACCACGGCTTCCTGGAGGGGCCGCACCCCCTCCTTCTGGGCGTAGATCATGCGCCGGGTGACCTCGGCCCCGTAGGTGGCTTGAGCGTTGTAGCAGGCTTCAGCGTCCAGGGTCCGCCCGGAAACCAAATCCACCAGGTGCACCACCACCGTGGAAGTGCCGACGTCCACCGCCACCCCGAGGTTGTGGCGGGTGCAGTCTCCCGGCTCCACCTGAATGACCTCGGTGGTGGCCGCCCGGTGGCCCACGGTGAACGTGGCCTTCCACCCACTTTCCCTCAGAAGTTGGGGAAGGCCGGTGAGGACCTTGAGCCCCATTTGGAGGTCCACCGCGGCGAGGGCCTTCCCCAGCTCGCGGTACACCCGTTCCTGGTCCGCCAAGTTGTCCCCCAAGGTGGGCGGCGGGATTTCCAGGAACACCTTGGTGACCAAGGGTTGGAGGGGAAAGCGCGCCCAAGTGTCGCCAGCCTGGGCCAAGGCCCGGAACCGCTGGGCGTCCAGATCGAGTTGGGCCAGGGCTTCTTGGGCCTCAGGGACCCACACCTCCAGGTCCTCCACGGGGTGTGTTTGGCACGCCAGCACATAGCCGGCTTGGACTTCATCGCGGCTGAGGAGGGTGGTGGGAGGGGCCGAAACGCGCCCTTTGCGAACAACTACCCGACACCGTCCGCAGATGCCATCCCCCCCGCAGGTGGAGGGGAGGACAAGGCCAGCCTCCTTGGCCAGCTGGAGAAGGGTTCTTCCCAGGGGGGCTTCCACTTCCTCACCAGTGGGATAGAACCGGACCCGGGGCATGGGCTAGGGGCGCCACTCGTTGCGCAGGAAGTGGGGGATGCCTGCGGCGTCCTCTGGACCAACAATGACTTCCCAGCCTGCTTCATCCTCGATCTCGGCCCTCAGCATGGCCACCAGTCCAGGGATCACCAGCTTCTTGTGCCGCACCTTCTCCATCGGCCCCTGCTCCTTGACGGCCTTGATGATCGTTTGGGCGGTGAACTTGTCGTCGGCGTAGGCGTTGAGCACGCCCAATCCCCCGGTGTCCACGACCGCGATGTACGCCGACACCTTGCTGTTTTCCACCTCGCCGGCCACGGTGTAGAAGGTGAGGGCAAAGTTGGTGGTGACGAGCACCGGCGACTCCGGCCCAGGTTGCCCGACTTCGTAGAGCTTGGCCTCGATGGCGTTGGGCTTCTGGGGGTCGGTGAAGATGTTTTGGCGCACGGTGAGGATGGGAAGAAGCACGTGGGGCTCAGCCGAACCGAGCACCACAAGGCTGGCGTACTTGCAGATGTAGGCCGTGGCCTCGGCCGCCTCCAGCAGAGGATCGGAACTCCCCACCTCGGCGAGGGTGGGAT
>CAKZKH010000107.1 GCA_937122485.1 uncultured bacterium
CTTGCCACCCACTTTGTATTCTGGTCGTGGTAAAGGAAAGCGTGGCGCTTCCCCCGACTGTTACTTTCTTCAACTTTTCCCAGAGCTCCCGCAGTGGCATGGCAAGGGCGAAGGTATACGTCTGTCTTTCCTGCTTGAGTCCCATGACGTGAAGCAGCTCTGGCTGGCAGGATTGGCCGAGTGCAGAAGCTCCGATGACCAGCAAGAGCCCGGCAAGCACCCAACCCTTCATAGTCCACCTCCGTTCCAGAGGATCCAGGTGGCGGGGTTCAGCCCGAGCAAGTGGGCGATCAGCTCAAGACGCCCATTCCCATCCAAATCGCCTGCGCGAAGAGCCCCCGCAGGAGCCCAAAGCTGGCGAGGAGCAGAAAAGCTCCCATCCCCCTCGCCAAGGAGAACGAAGACCCCCATCGCTCCCGCCGTGGTCAGGGCAAGGTCCACACGCCCATCTCCGTTGAAGTCGCCGGCCACCAGCCCGGCCCCGGGCCACGGGGGTTGCCCCTCCGGCCAGGAAGGAATCAAGATGATCCTCTCCTCGCCTTTCCCAAGGCGGATCCAAACTTCCCCTCCCTGGAGGACCACCTCTTCCAAATCCACGTGGACCCGACTGGCTGCTACGGCCACGTCGTCCACCCCGTCTTTGTCGAAATCGCCCAGGGTCAGGGCCAGGGGCAAGGCCAAAGGGTCGAAAACGATCCAAGGGTCGGAGAGGTCCAAAGCGCGGTTGGAAAAGGAAAGAGCCCTTACATGGGCGTTTTGATCAGCCCCAACTATCACCACATCGTCCACCCCATCGCCGTTTGCCTCGCCGACTGCGAGGAGGAAGGCCTCGGTGGGAAGGTGGTAGGCGACTGCCTCCTCGCTTCCTCCCCACCAGATCCAAACATCGCCCTCAACAAGGACCGCCACATCGATGGCCCCATCCCCATCGAAATCCCCAACGCCAAGCCCAGGGGCGACTTCTTCCCTGGGCAGGCGGACGGCCCGAAGGAGGGCGCCCTCGGCACTTATCCAGCGGAGCTCATGCACCGCCCGATCCCACAGGGTCCGGCTGTCGGCCTCGGTCCGCCTCAGGAGTACAAGCACACTGCCCTCCATCACCTGAGCGGCCACGGGCTGGAGGGACCGGAGCACCCATTCCGTCTGATCCTCGACCACCAGCTCAGCAAGGCCCCATCCCCGATCGACAAGCGTGGTCTCAGGGCCTGGCTCGGGAAACGTTGTAAGTCGAGAGCGAAGGAAAGCCCCTTCCCCGTTGTTCCACAACACATCAACCCCCTTCCCCGTCTGGAAAAGGAGGTCGGCGCTGCCATCGCCGCTCAGGTCGCCCACAGCAAGGATCTCAGCCACGGGGAGTTGGGAAACCCCTGCCGGATAACCTCCGTTCACAAGCACATGGGCCGTGTAGGGCGAGGCAACAAGCAGGTCGGCCTTTCCACTCCCAGTGAGGTCAACAACCCACTGCCGAAGGCTGGGAACCGGCAGCCAAAACTCGCTTCCCCTGGAAGAGAACGACCCATTGCCCTTTCCTGGAAGCACAGCAATCCACTGCCGGCCAGCCCCGAAGGCCACGAGGTCAAGTACCCCCTCGCCCGTCATGTCAGCCAATTTGAGGCCTGTGAGGGCGTGCCTTGCGTCTAGCTCCTGGATCGCCTGGACTTCCAGTGAAGACCCGCTCCACCCATAGGTGACAAGCTTGTTCGCCCCGGTGAGCACTACAAGCTCGGGGACTTCGTCACCTGTTATGTCTCCAACCGCCACATCCCAAACCCGCTGCTCTGGCGTAGCCACGTGAATGGGGGAACCGAGCCTCCCACCTCCTAGGCTCGGGAGCACAACAACCTCATCCTTGAGGAGAAGCACGAGGTCCGGTTCTCCATCGGCTGTGACGTCCCCCCAGTGCACCGGCCAACCGCGCGCCGTGCCCACTACCACGGGTGCAGAGAAGAAACGACTGCCGTCGGCAGTTAAGACAACCACCTGGGTCTGGTCGTCTTGGACGCTGGCTCCCAGCAATCGCGAACCATCCGCAAACGGCCATTCTTCAAGGAAGTGGAGAGGGAAGGGAACTTCTGTTGCTGCCAGGCGTTTCAGGCACCCAGACCGGTGCTCAAACATGTACAGCCAGTATCCGTAGGGCCCGTTGGGGAACTGCACCCCTGCCGTGGCGACCACAATGCGCTCCCTGCCCTCGATCCGGAGGACAGCCCCACTTAGCGCAGTCATTGTGGCCAAGGGCCTGCTCAGGTAACTCCCTCCTCCAACAGGCCAGCTCTCGACCTCATAGAAGCCTGCGCATCCTCGGGTAAACCGGCCCTGGCCGGTACCAAGGAATACGACCAACCCGCTCGATTCAGAGGTCACAACATCCATCACCTCATCGCCATTCACATCCAAGACCAAAAGCACCTGGAGCACTTCCAAGGCTCCCACCCTGAGTACGGCCGCTTCCCACAGCGTCACCGCCTGGGGGAGGAGCTCCTCCACCCCTGGCGGGAACACAGGGCCAGAAACTCCACCGCCTCCCCCGGTTCCCACGGCCACGGCCAGCGCCGCGGCCACCACGATCCCCAACCAAGTTGGTCTCCGCATTCGGCCACCTCCTCCGGCCCCCAAGGGGCTTGGCGCAGTATTGCGTTCCTCCCCCCCAAGGGTCAAGGGTTCGAGTTACCTCATTGAAGCCGTTACCGAAGGGGCCATCGATTCCTCATCAACTGGGTTACCGAAGTTCAAAGGAGGAACCGATGACCTGAACCAGTATGCGGGAAGTGATGGAAATCCTGGGTGATGTCCCGTTTATTACGTCCTCAAGGCAGGGGGTAACCTCCCTCCAAAACAACCGAAGAAGGACAACCATGGGGCAAGATAACCACAAGCCAATCGCAGAGAAAGTGGGAGAAGAGATCCAGGCCATGGTCAAGGGCTCCTGGAGAAGCCGGCGGTTCGCGGAAAGGAAGCTTTGGAGGCTCGTTGGAAGTTGAGACGGAAAGCTACCGCATTGCCGCGGTACACCAAACAAGACACCGTGGCTGAGGAGGAGAGCAATT
>CAKZKH010000108.1 GCA_937122485.1 uncultured bacterium
GGTGTTGGACAACATCCGGAGCGCTTACAACGTGGGCTCCATGTTCCGCACCGCTGAGTGCGCATATATTTCCGAGCTTGTGCTGTGCGGCATCACCCCCCGCCCCTCCCACCCCGGGGTGAGGAAGACCGCCCTGGGAGCAGCCGACCTTGTCCCCTGGCGGTACTTCGAGGACATCACCGAGGCCGTTTCCCTCCTACGGGGGGAGGGGTACCGAATAGCGGCCCTGGAGGTCACACCCAGGAGCACACCCATCCAGGAGGTCCACCCGGCCCACTTCCCCCTGGCCCTGGTGGTGGGGAACGAGGTCACCGGCGTTCACCAACACATCCTTCGCACCGCTGACCTGGTGTTGGAAATTCCCCAATATGGGGCCAAGGAGTCCCTCAACGTGGCGGTGGCCTTCGGCGTGGCCGTGTACTTCCTTGTGGAAAAGCTGCAGTCCTGACGGAGACATCCTCCAGCCTTGCGACCGGCCTGCAAGGATTCTCCACGGCCAGAGGCAAACCTCGCTGCCAAACTCGAGAGGCGCTTCCGGAGGAGTCGATGCTGCGAACGTTCTTGTCAGGCGCCTTGTTCACTCTGGCGAAAGCACCAACCTCGGTGTTGTGACTTTGTGTTCAGGTACGCTTCGATCAGCGCGCCCCTGGGGGCCGCGGGGGAAGTGGGTATCCGGGTGTACAACACCCACGCCAGTTACACGCTGCCCAGCAACGACGCGTACGTGGTTTCTACCTTTCAGGAGCAGATCGTGGCCCAAACAGCCTGGAAAGAAGTCCAGCCCAACGTGGTTGAGAAGTGGCTCGTTCTCTCATGGGCCGACCCGGGGAATGGCTACCTCAGGTCTCCCAGACGTGGATCAGAGATACGAGGAGAAGGTTCTTCCCATCAAGATTGGGGCACCTGCCCAAGAGGGCTCTTGGTCTCAAGCCCGGAACGGAACGTACCCCTTCACCCTGCCGGTCGAGTACGCCGTGCAACCGGTGCAGGGCAAGGCCACGCTGAAGGACAAGGACCTTGCTGTGGGCAAGGTCCGTGTGGCTATGCCGGAAGCGTTCCGTCGCTCGCGGGACGGACCGTGGAGGTGCGTCTGTACTACGTTCTTGTTGACAAGGAGCGTGTGGCCTTGCCCCTTGTGGGTGACCGGCTTTTCTGGAGGTACGACCAGTACCTGAAAGCGGGGAGCTGAGCGTGTGCAAACTCGCCTTCTGGCCATCGCCTTGATCGCGGCAGCCAGCTGGGCTTTGGCCCTCTCCTTGGGGGGATTTGCCAGGGAGGTGCAGTTTGGGCCTCCTCCCGAACCTCGGGCATACGCGACGCACCCCCCTTCTCCCCGATCGTTCTTTGTTCACGACCAGGCCCTCAAGTTGGGGCTCTTGGCGGGGTTTTTGGTTGTTGCCGGGGCCCTGGTGTTCTTCGGCCGCCCGTGGCTAGGCAAGGTTTTCTTGGCGGTCTGGGTGCCCGTCTGGGGGTTCGCCTTGGGTGGGTTTCTTTGCCCGACGGCCGGGGTTCAGAATGTGTTTTTCAAGGCTAACACCGGCGATATTTTGACGTTCCTTCTTCCGGTGCTGGGGGGCTTGCTCTTTGGACGGGTGTTCTGTGGGAATGTTGGCCCCTTCGGAGCCCTGCAGGAGGTGTTGCACAGGCGCCGGTGGGCCCCGCGCCTTTTGTACAGAGTGTGGCGCGTGCTGAACTGGCTGCCCTACGTGGTGCTTGGGTACCTGGTGGTGCGGGTCCTGCACACCGTGGCCTTTGCGAACCTTTCTCCGTTCAAACCACTGTTTGCGTGGTCCGGGACAGCGGCTACGATGGGTTTCACCGCGGGCTTTGCCCTCTTTTCCGTGTTCTTGTTTCGTCCGCTTCCGCCGCTTCCTTTGCCCTTGTGGGGCTGTTCTGTCGCTCGTCTCCCGGTTCAGCTTGTTTGGGGTTCGGGCGAACCGGGCTTGCGGTGGTTGCAGCTTGTGCACCCGGGCGTGCCCGGCCGGGGCCATCGACGGCGGAAGAGTGGGTTTTTCGGAGTGTCTGCTTGCGGTGCCTGCTCTACAGCTTGCCGTCCCGGTGCCCTAGCTCTTCGTTGGTCTTTCCACCGCATCCTAAGTGCAGGCGCTTGATGTCAAAGCTCCGGGGGGACTCCCGGGAAGCGCCGCAGGGCTGAGGAGAGTCCCCCCAGG
>CAKZKH010000109.1 GCA_937122485.1 uncultured bacterium
GGCCGTGAGGACTTCCTGGCGGATGACCAGAATGCCCAGGGGCTTGCGGACCTCCCAGGTTTGGTCGGCCATGGCTAGCTGACCCGCTCCACGTAGGCTCCCGTCCGGGTATCCACCCGGATGACGTCCCCCGTTTCCACAAACAGGGGTACCTTGACCACGAGCCCTGTTTGCAGGGTGGCAGGTTTTTCCCCGCCGGTGGCTGTGTCGCCCCGCACTCCCGGTGGGGCCTGGACCACCTGGAGGTCCACGAAATTGGGGGGGGCCACCTTCAACAACTGCCCCTGGTAAAACTGTCCAGTGAAGTCTAGACCTTCGACCAGGTAGCCCTTGATGCCTTCCACGGTCGCCGCCGACAGCTCGTACTCCTCGAACGATTCCTTATCCATGAACACGTACTTGTCCCCGCTTTGGTACACATATTGCATGGTGCGGGTTTCCAGGAATGCACTGTCCAGGTTGTCGGAGTCCTTGAGGGTTTCGGTGATGACCCGCCCCGTGCGGAGGCCGCGCATCTTGGCCCGCACAAACGCGCCCCCCCGTCCGCGCTTGACGTGCTCAAACTCCAGGACCTCGTAGAGCTCCCCCCCGTACACGAGGATCATCCCCCGTGTGATATCCCCAATGGAAATTGCCATTCGATCCTCCTTTGGCTTCCCTTTTATACCACTCCCCTCGAACGGGTACAACCAAACAAGCCCGCGGCGGCGGGAAATTCCCGCAGTGTGTAGTCGGTCTTGCCTCTACCGCGGCCGCCCCCGCTTCCGGGGTCGGGGCGGGGTCAGCAGGCGATCGACCAGGACGTGGAGCACCTGGGGCAGGACGGCCCCCACCACCACCGGAGCCCACAGCGACGAGGGAACGGGTGGGGGCGACGGCAAGACAGCGCTTACCGTGGCCCACACAACCAGGAACAGAAGAGCGAGGTAAGCAAACCGGGTCAGGGGGCCCCAGATGGGCGAGTGGGACAGTCCCCGGTGGCGGAACAGGGCCGCGTAGGGCTTCCACAACAGCCGAAACGGTCCCCACCGCCGGGCCGGGGCACTGCCCTCCAAATCGAGGTCCGGGGAGAGGAACAGGCTTCCCCCCACGTAGGCCAGGGAGAACGCCACGACCGAGCTGCGTCCCCATCCCCACCGGGCTCCCAGGCCGGCCCAAACCGGCAGGGACAGGAGTTC
>CAKZKH010000110.1 GCA_937122485.1 uncultured bacterium
GTTGGTGTAGCTCACCTGCACGGGAAGGGGCCCTCCGGAAAATGAGCAGTCGGCGCGGATCTGGAAGCGAATCTCCAAAGTCCGGCGAGAGCGGAGCTCATCGGCCCCGGGGATTTCGTCTTTCGTCCAAGTCAAGGTGGAGCCCACGATCTGCGGGTCTCCCCCGGCCGTCCAGGCTCCCCCGCTCTTCCGCCAATAGGTGGAACCAAAAACGTAATGTATGCCGGTCGGTAAAGTAAGCGTGGATTCAAGGTCATAGACCGCGGGGTCGCCGGCGTTGCGGATGGTGATGGTGGCGTCTTCAACAGCACAGGTGGAAATGGGCGAGATGGTCACTACCCTGGCGATAATGTTCGGGGAGGGAACCAAGACGCTCGCGAAGTCAGAAACCGGGGGCCGGCAATCCTCGGGCACGGGGTATCCACATCCTGAGGCCGTAGACACTTCGTTCGTAAGCCCAGAGCAGGACACCATGCGGGCCCGGAGGGTGATGACCCGTTGCTGGCCTGGGGGCATTGCGGCAATGCTCCAGGAAACCCCGTTGATCGGGTTTCCAAGGTGGTCTTCCCCGGGACTGGTGGTCACCCCATCGCTGGGCACCACCGTGGACGAAACGTATTCGAGGCCGGAGCCCAAGAGGTCGTCTACCCACACGTCGTAGGCATACCCCGAACCGCTGTTGACCACGTACATCGTCCATTCCAGCTCGTTGCGGGTGGCGTAGAGAACTTCCGGTGTCTTATACACGAAAACGCTCGGCGTGCGCAGAAGGGAGGGGGATGTGGATGCGCTAACCTCGCACACTTGGGAGCAGGCGTTCTCGTAGCGAGCCCATCCCCGCAGCGCCAGCCCAGGACCGCAGCGCTTGCGCACCTCCAAGGTGATCACCGACCGGGTACCCGGTGGAGCGCCCACAAAAGTGTTTCCGTAATCCCAGCGGTACGCTGTGCCCAGGTCACCGGGATTCGTGCAGTTGAGCGGGGTCACATCCCCGGTGCATTGGATGCTGGTCAGGTCCACGATGTAGTAGTTGAGGTGCTCCAAAACAAGCGCGACGTTGCGGGGATCGGCCGAAGAAGTCTTGGTGAGGGTGATGGTGATCGGGTAAGTTCCGCACTCATCGATGAGAGGTGGCAAGCCCACGATGCTCAAGCTCATCTCTGGGTTTTCCACGTTCACCCACAGGGCCTCTTGCTTGTTGCAGTAGGCCGTGCACACGTCAACTTCCTCACAACCGGGCCCAAGGCTCAGCCGCGACCAGGTGTAAAAGCCGTAGGTTCCCGGACAGGCCAAAGGCTGGGATTGGGGGGTGATCTCGAGGTCGTAAGTAATCACAAGGACACTGTTGCGGACCGAGCCTAGGTAATCAATGCCCTGAATCTGCAAGTAGCCGCCTGGCGTCCCGTCGCTGAGGACCAAGGGGTCGGCGGGATTCCCGTTCACTGTGATGGTGAGGCTCCCCGGCACGTAGCGCTGGTCGTTGGCCGCCTGCTCCACGAAGGTGATCTCCCAGAACTCCACCCCGTCAAGGAGGGTGCTATCGGCAAAGGTGTAGGTGTTGGTGTACCGGATGACCCCGCACTTCTCCTGCCGACTGGGCGAGGCCACCTTCACGCTGTCTACGAGGTTCCGGCACTCGATGGCGATGGGAATGGAGGTCTCAGCGCTGAGAGGGCATCCGCAGCAGTCCGTGGCCGTGGCCTCAAGGGTCAGGGTGCGGACTGAGCCGCACGCCAAAACGTCCGGCGAGCGCAAGACAACGGGCTCTTGGAGCCCCTCGGCCGGAGGCAAGGTCCAGGTGATGGTGCCCCCTGTCCCATCCGCGCCGGGGATCCACTCCCCGTCACCCGCGTTTTCCACCGTAAATCCGGGCGGAACGTAAAGGGTCACGGTGATCTCGCTCGTCTCCATTCCCTGACAAGGGAGGGGGCAGCAGGGAAGGCCCGAAAAGCTGGACCTAACCTCGTAGGCCAGGTTGGGATCGCAAATGTGGACCTCGGAGGCCCCAAGGAGGCTTACGTTGAGAGTGGGTGGCCCGTAGGGGCCGTAGCACACCATGCAAAGACCCTTCTGCACGGGGGGGAAGAACTCCTCGCCGCAGTCGTTCTTGTAGTAAGGGAGGTAAAAAACTTCCTTAACGATCGGGAGCGGAGCACACCAATCTCCCGGGTAGTGGAGATCGAAGGTGAGATGGAAGGTCTGGTTGGGCTCCAAATCGGGGAGGTGGAAGCAGATCCCATTGTACGAAGCACCGCCCTGGACGTTTTGGACCACAAACGGGGAATAGTCCGCGCAGATCCGAAGGTCCCTCGCCCGGCCATCGCCCACGTTGGTCACAGGGATGACCACGGTCACACCCGACGTGCTGCAGTAGGGGACGCGGATTTCGGGGAGCTGGATTTCCAAAAGCGGCTGGCCCAGGATCAGCTGGACCGAAGCGCTGACGGTGCCCCCTTGGACGGCGGTATCAAAGCAGACTGTCCCGTTGTCGCAGCCGAAGCGCGCATCGGCTTTGTTTTCTAGCTCAACACAGGCGATCACCCTTGCCCGAAGCTCAAGCTCCGCCACCTCCCCCGGCTGAAGCTCATCCAGTTCCCACACTACCGTCTGGCCCACGTTTGTACCCGGGGGCGTGGAGGCCACGTAGGCCAGGCCTAGGCCCAGGAGGTCGGTGACCACTACCTTGCGGATGGGGCCAAGGCCGCTGTTTTCCACACGAATCGTCCAGGTCAACTCTTCCCCCACCCGGGCCGGGACCACCGCGGGCAGCTTTTCCAGCCGAACTGCGCCGGGAAGGATTTCAATCCCTTGGGAATCCAACACCCAAAAGGGGTTCCCGTCGAAGATGAAGTCCACCCGAGCCAAGAGCGTCCCCGAGAGTGTCCCACAGGTGGTGGCCAAGGAAAACTCCAAGGACAGACTCTCCCCAGGGTCAAGCACGTACGGGTAGACCAGGAGTTCGTCCACGTTCCA
>CAKZKH010000111.1 GCA_937122485.1 uncultured bacterium
GCCGACTGCCGTGCACCTGCTACCCCTGGGCGATCAGGCGCTCACCGGTTTCTTCTGGTGGGCAGTGTGGTAGACCGCACCAGGAGGTTATTGAATTTGCAGGGGCCGAGCTATGGTAAGTAGGGGGACAGCCAAAGTCGATCACAAAGTATAAGGTTTGACCCCCCGCAGCGAACGAAGCCCCGACACCAAGGCCGCAGGTTTCTTCTGGTGGACAGTTTGGTAGACCCCATCAGGAGGTTATCGAATGCCCAAGGGCCGAGCTATCGTTAGCCAGGCGAAGAGCCAAAGTCGATCAAAAAGTAAAGGTTTGACCCCCGGAGCGGAGCTCTGAGGAAGCTTTAGCCCGATCCACTCTGTGCTCGCCTCGCTTGATCGTGCGAGACCGGTCTGCTACCATTAGGATAATCTGGGAAGAGGTGGGCATGTCGAACAAGGAGGTGAGGATTATGATCTCACAGGAAGAGCTGCTGGAGCGGCTGGAGAGATTGGGACAGGAGATTCAAGAGCTGAAGGAGAAGGTAATAATAGGGATCATCTCCGAGAAGGTCGATGAGACTGAGTTGTTCCTGCGCAAGTGCAGCGGTTGGCAGGACTCCCGCAGCCCTGACGAGGTCATTGCTGAGATCTATGCCGCTCGCAGCACCGGCTTGAGAGGAAGCCGAGCTTTCAATGAGCCCTGAGCAGGATATGAGCATGAGCAAGCCTCGGTTGCAGTTCATTTTAGATACCGATACTTGCATTTATCTACTCAATGATGTGACTCCATCAAGAGAAGAGTCCGCCAAGTTGGAATTCGGGGCATCGCTATCTCAATTATCACCCTTGGGGATCTCTTCTTCGGGGCTTATCACTCCCAGAGGAGAGAGGATAATATTCGAAGGATTAAAGAGTTTACCTCGCCACCTGGCCCCAAAGTCCTGCCGGTGACTGAGGCCGTTGCAGAGAGATTTGGGGCGATCAAGGCTGACCTAGCCAAGAGTGGGCAGATCATCGGGGATTTTGATATCTTGATCGCTGCCACTGCGCTCGGCCACGGCTGTAAGCTCGTCACCAATAATCAGAAACACTACGAGAGGGTTGAAGGGCTGCAAATGGAGAACTGGTTAACATGATCGTGAATTGGCAGATTGCCCCTTCTTGTTTAAGGCCGAGCCGGGGACTATCAGAGGGGACTTCGGAAGAGACCTGACGAAGAACTTGATCCACGGCTCCGACTCGCCGGAGACGGCCGCTCGGGAGATCGCCCTCTTCTTTCGAGATGAGGAGCTTTTGAATTATGAGCTCTCCTCCGCCGCCCGGACCTAGTCCGCTGGCTGGCGTAGAGCTGAAATGGTAGACTTAGTCCTGGGAGGTGCAGCGGATGGCCGAGCCGAAGGTCAAGATCAGGTTCACCTACGAGGATTACAAGACCCTGCCGGAATCGGAGACCACACATCATTACTGAGGAGGAGATCCGCGGGGCCCCAGACTTGGTCATAGAAATCACCTCTCCGGCCACGGCGGAGCGCGATCGGGGCTTCAAGAAGACGCTGTATGCCCGCCATGGTGTGAGAGAATACTGGATCGTCGATCCCCAGCAAGAGACGGTCGAGCTCTTCACCTTGGGGGAGCGGGGCTTCCAACGGGTGGCCACCTACCACAAGGGCGAGGTCCTCCACTCACCGCTCCTCGCAGGCCTGGCCATCGATCTTGGGGAGGTCTTCGCCTGAATAGAGCCGGCCTAAGAATTCCTCCAATCCCAATGTGCCCACTTGTGTGCCTATGTCTCCCGCCAACGGCTCCGGGTAGTAGCCCACACGACGAGTCCGCATGTGATCGCCAACGCTATGACCCCGTGCATGGCGCTCTCCCGCGTCGACAGCTCGACGATCCCAAGAATGCCCCTCAAAAGCTGGGCCACATGGGCCGTGAGGAAGAGCCAGGCTGTCCACCGGAACGGTTCCGGGATCAACTCCGGTGAGCACCGCACCCCCTGGCGACAAAAGCTCGTCACGGCTTGACACTGAACACGGTTGCTCCCCCCAGGGGTGTTCGAGGACGGGGGAGCGCGCTTCGACGCCGCTATCCCTTCTCCTCCTTCCAGTCGAGGTACTGGAGGATGGTCCCTCACGTACCTTCTCCATTTCCATTTCCATCCCCCGGAGCCGGTCGTCCCGCCAGCTCAAGCAGTTCCTCTCCGTTGACTTTCATGGCGACTCAGCATCCAGATGGGCAACAGGGTTGAGACGAGGATTGCGCCAGCCACGACAAACGGGAGTGGTGAACGAAGCCCGTACAGCGTTCCTCCCACAAGTGGCCCTACGATGAACATCGCGTTCCAGACTCCCTCCAGGCCTCCAAATAGCATGCCGCGCGTGCGCTCCTCCGAGAGCCTTGCTACAGCTGTATTGAAAGCTATGCCATGGAATGCGCCCAGGCCAGCCGAAACAACCGTTGCTGTTATCGCAAGACTGGCAGACCTGCCCACACCGAGGAACAATATCCAAGCTCCGACAGCCACGTTTCCGATCGCTAGGGAAAGGCCAGAGCCTCGTCTGTCAACTAGCCACCCGGCGAGAAGTACCAGGATGGCCTGGGCAAGAGGGATCGCTGCGAAAGTGCTGCCTATCACCGCGGGTGAGACCCCGTGGAACTCCTCAAGAAAGGGCGCAAAGAAGTTGCCTGCAACCCCGTGTCCGAAACCGTTCATCACCACAAGCAAGACCACCAGAATTAGTCCTGCTACCGCAAGCTGACCAATGCTACGGAATGTGGTCACGAAGTGTCTGGTGATTGACTCCTCACGCGGGGTGATCTCTGAACGAAGGGTCTCATGTATGCGAAACAGCAGGAGTGTGCTAACGCAGGCAATGAATACGGTCACAAAGGCCGCTATCACCGGGCTCCGCTGGTAGATGACTCCCAGGGCTGCAGATCCTAGGCTGCGAAACAACAGAGAAGTGCTTTTCCACAGCGAGAAAGCCCTGCCCACATGGTGTGGCTCCACTGACTCAACCAGCAAGGCCGAAGCAGGCCCAGAGGAGACACCGCTCATCCCGTAGAGGCAGATCACAGCCATGAACAAAGCAGCCTGGCCAGCGAATCCCCCAACGAACATCGAGACTACCAGAAGACACGTCCCACAAACATACATCAAACCGGAGAAAATCAGGACTGGCCTTCTCCCGTATCTGTCAGCCAGCCCACCGCCGAAAAACGTCATTATGACATCATCAATATTGGCAACTGCAAACACCAAGCCCAGGAAAAGCGGCCCTCCAATTTGGAACAAGAGGATTGAGAGTACCCATGGCAGTGCTCCTTGCATTAGCGACAAAATGCAGGCATAGTTGACTAGGATCCATAGGTTTCTCGAGGATCGCAGCATCGAGGTGTAGTCCTTTATGGCTTTAACAGCTCTAGACATGACGCCTTAAGTGTAACTGTTTAGTCACACGGGGCACACGGGGTCAAACCTTTACTTTTGAACGGCTAGCACACGGGGTCAAAACTTTACTTTTCACACGGGGTCAAACCTTTACTTTTGAATGGGAGTTTGCGCGGGAACACCCCTCACTGGGCCTTCTTACCTACACCGACGAGGGTTTTGGGGCCTTCTTCCACCTGGATGACGGCGGGGATGAAAAAGCCGGCCACCCCAATAAGGAGTAGGGCCGCGCCGCCCGCAACGTACCAGGCCTGGATCCCCAAAAGGTCGGCCACCGGCCCGGCCACCGCCAGCCCCAATGGGCTCATCCCCATCGCTACCGTGCTCACCAAGGAAAACACCCGGCCCTGCACCTCCGGCGCCACCGCAGTCTGCAGAATCGCCGTAAGCGGCCCGTTGGCCATCGGGTTCATCACCCCCAAGAGCCCCATCGCGGCAAGAGCAACGTAGAGGCCCTCCCCAGGCACAAGGCCCAAAGTGAGGACACCCAGGGACATTCCCGCGATCCCCATCAGGCTCGTGTGGATCTTCTTTTTGAACCCACCCCAGGCCGCAAGGATGAGTCCCCCCGCGATCGCGCCCACCCCAAACGCCGCCTCAAGCCAGCTCAACTCCAGGGCCCCCTTCCCAAAATGCTTGGCCACAAGAAGGGGAAGAAGGGAAAACGCTGGGTTGAGAAGCCCGTTGAGCATGGCTGCCGCAAAAAGCAAAATCGTTAGCCCCTTCCACGTCCAGACGTAACGAAATCCCTCTCGAAGCTCGCGGAAATAGGGGACCCTCGGCCCCTCGGCGGTGCGCTCGGGCTGAGGAATGGAGAGGAAGAACAGAGGAACGATGGCGAGAGCAGCGGTGAACACGTCGATCGCGAGGATCCCGTGGATAGGAAGGACGGCTAGAAGCAAGGCGGCCAACGGCGGGGTCACGATGTTCATCACCCCGTGCATGGTCTGGTTGAGGCCGGCGACGCGGGTGAGGTGCTCTCTGGGGACCATGAGCGAGACCGAGGCGGCAAAGGCCGGCCAGTGAAACGCCCCGCCCAGCGCCCGGAGGATCTTCACCGCAAAGATGTGCCAGACCTCGGCCTTGCCCGCCCAGAAAAGAACGGCCAACCCCAACGAGACCAGGGCAATCACGCCATCGGCGGCGATCATCACCCGCCGCCGGTTCCAGCGGTCCACCAAAGCCCCGGCGAAAGGTCCAAGGATTACCTGAGGAAGGACTGCTACCAGGGTGGCCGTGGCCAACACCGTGGCCGAGCCTGTCTTCTGGGTGAGCCACCACACAAGGGCAAATTGGGCGATCGCGCTGCCAAATAGGGAAAACTGTTGCCCAACCCAAATCGTGAAAAACCTAGGCCTCCAACCTTGGGGATTGATCATCCCTTGTCCTTTCAAGCGGGGACGTGGGCCCCTTTGACCAGGACCATGGACTCCTCGGCAAAAGCCTCTGTGAAGCCGCGCCTAAGGGCGGCTTCCACGAGTTCCTTTTGGTCGGCGTTTGTTTGGAAAACAAGCCTTTTCCCTAGGCTCGCCCCGTGGAAAACGGCCTGGGCGAGGAGGACTTCTCCCAGTCCTTGGCCCCGGAACTCGGGGAGAAGTTCCACCCTCAGCTGCACTGGGCCCTCTTTCCTCCGCCAAACCTGATAAAGCCCAAGAGGAGCGTTGTCTTTGAGGAGAATCGCCGACTCCTCCTTCCCACCCCCAAGGGAGGAAAGGGCCCGCGCTAAAGGAGACGGCCTTTTCGGCGGGCCGTAGACCTCCCTGGCCTTGGGGTCACGGGTGTTCTCCAGCATCTTGCCCAACCGGGGGTCGTTCCCTCCCACCCGAAGGAGGCGAAGGCCTGGAGGGAGGGAGGTCGGGGAGATCGACTCCCCGCTCTCCCCCGCCAAGGTCAGGATGCGTTCGAAGGGCTGGAAGCCCAAGGAGAGGTACAGGCGCTTGGCGGGCAAGTTGTCCTCGCGGACGCGGAGGACCACCCTGTCCAGTCCCCAAGAGAAAGCCTCTTGAATCGCCTGGGAGACGAGGGCCCGGGCAATTCCTTGGCCGCGGTGGGCGGGGTGGACCGCCACGGCCTCAAGATAGGCGAAATGCCGGCGGCTTTCGATCATCGTCGTGCCCACAACCTCCCCTGGCACCTTGGCCACGAAAAACTTGAATCGAAGCCCGGCGACCTTCTGGAGGGCCAAGGCCATCCGATAAAGCCTCAGCATCTTTGGGGCTTCCTTGACGTCGAAGCCCCAAAACGCCGCCTCTTCGGAGAAAGAGGCGGTTAAGACCTCAATCACCCCCTCGAGGTCCGGCAAAGAAAAGTCGCGAATTTCCAGGCTCCCCACTCTTAGCTCCCCAAAAGCCGCTCCCGGAGGAGCTTGGGAGGAAGGGAGCCGCAGGAGAGGATCGCGTCGTGGATTTCCCTCAAGGAAGCGTTGGGCTGGCGCTTCTTGTGCGCCTCGATCACCTTGAGGATCTCGAGCTTGCCCATAAGGTAGCTCATGGGCTGGGTGGGGCTCATCGTGTACCGCCGTACCTCCGCCAGGGCATTGGTGCGCTCCAAGCCCACCTTCTCGACGAGGAAGTTCACCCCCTCCTCCACGGTCATCCCCTTGGTGTGCAGGGAGACGTCGAGGATGATCCGCGCTGCCCGCCAGAGTTGGTCCTGAAGCCGGGCCAGCTTCTGCACGGGCTGGTCGATGTACCCGAGCTTTTCCATGAGCTCCTCGCAGTAGAAGGCCCAGCCCTCCACGAACAGGCTGGACAGGGCGCTTCCCAGCTTGCGGGGTAAGGTCTTGGCGTAGCGGTTGGCGTAAACAAGCTGCAAGTGGTGGCCGGGGTAGGCCTCGTGGAGGGCGGTCACCGGGATCTTGGCGTAGTTGTGGCCGCGGAGTTTTTCTTCCTTGACCTTCCGCGGAGCAAAGCGGTCCACCGGGGTCACAAGAAAGATCCCCTGCTGCTTTTTCTCCAGGGGACCGGGCATCATGTACGCGGCGTAGGGGATCATCGGCCGCATGGAAGGGGGCGTGGGCTCGATCTTGAGGGTCTCGCCCTCGGGGATGGTCACGATGTCTTTTTCTTGCACGAACTTCCGCACCCGCTCCATCTCCCGGCGGTAGACGGCGAGGACCTCGCCCGGCTTGGGATGGTGGTTCTTGGCCTCGTCAATGATTTCCCGCGCGCTCTTTCCCGGGGCGATCTTTTTGGCGAGCTCCTCCATTTGGGCCTTGGTCTGGTCAAAGAGCGTCCAACCCAGGGCAAGGAGTTCATCGGCGGTGTAGTCGAGCATGTGGTCCTCGCGAAGGATCTCCTCGAAGAGTTCGCGGCCGGCGGCGAAGTCACCCTTGGCTTGGGGAAGGACCGCTCTTTCCAAGAACTCAGCGTAGTCCGCAAGGGCCGAGGCGGCCCGGAGGCTGGCGGGAATCACCTTGGGGGCCCGATGGGGGACGCGCAGACTCAGGGCGGGAATCACCAAACGGTAAAGGAGCACGCTGCGCTTGGCTCCCTCGAGGGCCACCTCGGCCCATACCCGGGGAACCCGCTCGGGCACGAGGGATTTCTTTCCTTCCTCCAGCACCCGGGGCACGTGGTTCAAGCGCTTGGCCACGTTTTTCATCCGCTCGGAGAAGGGGGCGAAGTCCCGAATGAGGAGGAGGAAGACTCCGCCCAGTCCCTCCTGCATGTACATCCCAGGGCTCCGCTCGAAGTCCCGGGTCTTGGCAAAGTCCCGGAGGAACGAGTGGATGAGGCGGACCATCAGGGTGTGGTCAATCCTTGCGTCGATGTCCCAAGGGCGGGGGTCCATGGCTTGGAGGGCAGCCAAGGCCTCGCGCATGGCTTTCTCCTGGCGGGCCCGGGCCGCGGGGGTGTGCTCCCCCAAGCGATCGT
Source organism: uncultured bacterium (assembly GCA_937122485.1). Classification (GTDB taxonomy): domain Bacteria; phylum Bipolaricaulota; class Bipolaricaulia; order Bipolaricaulales; family Bipolaricaulaceae; genus CAKZKH01. Next base: position 7,306 of record CAKZKH010000111.1, read on the forward strand.
CAAACCTGTGGTCGCCGAGTTGGGTGGCAGCCACGGGGACTTCCGCAAGAAATCGCTCCATGAACTGGTCCACCAGCTTGTAGAACTCCGCCGGACTTTGTTGTTTCATGGTTTTGTTCCTCCTTTAGCGGCAATTGTGCCCCTCACCCTGCCCTCTCCCACAAGGGGAGAAGGTAAGGGGAAAACAAGAATAGCGGCGAGGTGGGGGATCACAGAGGAGATGAGGGCGCGATCGGCCTTAGGCTCGGGGAAATACGACCGAGCCCGTTCGAGGTACCCCGGCCCATGGGGCACCGGACAGTGGCTGAACGGACCTCAAACACCGTGCTTCTCCCCCACGACGATGTCTCCGCTTCCCGTGGTCACCCGCAGACTCCCCGTGGGCCGCGGGCCCAGTTGGCCCTTAAGCCTTTTCTCGTCCCGAACTTCCACGACCAGAGGAAGGGAGCAGGAAATGTCGCCCGAAGAGGTGGTCAAGTCCAGGGCCAGCTCGGTCTCCTTGGGAACCTTGACCTGGACGTCGCCGGAGTTGGTGCGGACGCGCCACTCCCGGCCCTCCTCAGGGACCCCCTCCACCGCGACATCCCCGCTCCCTGTGGAGACATCGAGATCGCCCTGAAAGCCGGCGAGGTTAATGTCCCCAGAACTCGTCTTGACCCGCAGGCTACCTCGCACGTCTTGTCCGCTCACATCGCCGGAGGCGAGGGTCAACTCCAGGGCCCCATACACCTGGACAAGGTCCACATCCCCCGATCCGGAACGGAGGAAGACCGTGCCCTGAAGCCGGGAGACTTCGAGGTCCCCCGAACCCAGGACGACCTGGGCCTTGCCAGACCAACCTTCCAGGACGATGTCACCCGATCCGGTCTCGATCTCGAGCTCCACGTCGTTGGGCAGCTCGACCCGGGCCACTGGGGCCAGAAACTCCAAGGGCCTAGGCAAGCTGACCCGGAGTTCCCCTTCTTCCTCCCGCAACAGGAGGTGCCCGAGGATGTGCTCAGTGCGGGCTTCCTCGCCGGGGAGAACCTCGTACTTTACCAGCGCCCGCAGCTTTCCTGGCTCGCCACCACGGATTTCAAGGTCTGCGCTGCCCAAGCTGATCTTGACGCGGGTCCCTGGGGACAAGGCCACGTCGCGTATCCACTCCCGGGTGCTTCGAAAGAGACGGAACATGGTTTACCTCCACCGTTCGAGTTCCTGCTCCCAGCGGCGGAGGGCCTCCCGGCGGCGCCGCAGCTCGGCCCGGCGGACAAACGGCCAGGCCACCAGGGCCAACACCACCGCCACCCCCACGATGGCCAGCACCGTGGGGATCAGGACCAGCAAGAAGGCGAACACCAGGGCCAGGGTCAAGGCCACGATGGGTCCGGCGATGGCAACAGCCAGAATCCCCACCAACAGGCCCCCCAGGCCACCCATGCTCCCCGCCACGGACCGAATCACCGAGGACACAATGCTTAACGGCAACCCCACCACAAGCCAGGCCACCTTCCGCACCGTTCGCGCCACCACGCTTAACGCAGTCACTCCCGCACCTCCTCCTCCACCTTGGACTGGGGGTCCTTTTCCAGTGACTCGGTGTACTCCACCCGCTTGATGTGGCATCCTGGGCCGATCTTCACTTTTCCGCCGCGGACCACCTCGGCCTGGGTGTATTCAAGCTTGATCTCGTCGCCTTCGATCACCTTGGCCCTGAGCTCCCGCATCCTGGACGTGCCAAACAACGCTTCCAAAACTTCGCCCACCAGGCCGCCCAGGGACTTGGAGCCGGCGCGGACTTCGATCTTCCCGCCCCCGATCTCCTGGGCCTCACAAGTTCCGTGCATCTCGATCTCCGCCTTGTCCGCGGACAAAAGCCCCCTGATGCGGAAGGAGCCGCTCAGGCGAAGGGTCTCCACCTCCACGTTGCCCTGAGTTTCCAGGCTTCCCGAGATGCGGAGGTAGCCTCCGGAGATGGACTGGCCGTGGGTGGAGCCGGCGATCTTCATCTCCTTGGCCCTGAGCTTGCCGCCCACGCGGAAGGCGCCCGCGGCCTCCGCTTCCTCCACTTCCAGGTCGCCTTGGCACCTAAAGGAGCCCGCACACTCAAAGCGCCGGGCTTTGAGGTTGCCCTGGGCTGTGGCCGAACCGGCCGAGGAAAACTCCTCGGCTTCGAGGTCGCCGGTGACCTTGCCCGAGCCGGCGATCTTCACCTGGCCGTAGGAGCCACCTTCGATGGTCCCCGACCCCGCAATTCTCACGTTCCTCTCAGGCACTTGTTCCACCTCCCAACGCCTTTTTCACGTCCTCGACCACCTTTTCCAAGTCCAGGCGCACCTTGATCCGGGTGTCGCGGTCCAGGGCGAGGGGCTCCCGGGCCAGCACACCGAAGGAAATGCGGATGACCAGCGCTTCGCGATCGACGGTTTTCTCGGCCAGCACCGCGGCCAAGCCGGTGGGCTGACGGAAGGCCTCGGCTTGGGTACGCAGGAGCTCCACCAGGAGCCGTCCCTCTCCGGGCAGGGCCCCTTGGCGGAGAGCCTGGGCGCCCCCGGCCAGGGCCACCAGCTCGGGGAAACTGTACTCCCCGGCCTTCCAGAGAAGCTCCCGGGCCTCAGCCCCGATAGGGGAAAGGGCCAAGGGATCGGGATAACTCACCTCGGTGGGGATCACCTCGGGGGCGAGGAGCTTCACCAACTCCTCCAAGGGCTTCTCTTCCTTCAGCCGAAGGACCTCCTCAATCCGCCGGAGGATCTTCTCTTTGGGGAAGAAGGTTTCCTGGCCGGTGAAGGTGGAGCGGCGGACAAACCAGGCTTCGGGGATGAGGCCCATCCGTTTCCAGCGGTACAGCTGGCCGTAGGAGATGCCGGTGAGGCGCAGGACCTCCTTTTTGGGGATCAGTTCCTCGCTCATACGGGTACGATCGCCTCCTTGGCGGGCTGAGGGGCGGCGCGGGTTGAAGGGGAGCGAGGTTCCTCTTCCGAGCGATTGGAGCAGGGGCAGGGGGTGCCGTTGGGGTGAGGCAGCCCCCACAGGGGGAGCGGCCGATCGTCCTGCCGGTTGAGCTCCAGGAGCCGGGTCGCCATTTCAGGAGCGGAAGACCAGTGGATCATGGTACCACCTCCGGGGCCTATCATAACATCACACTGTTATGTTGTCAAGCCCCGGCCCCCTCCCCCTTCGCAACCCCAGGAATCCCACAACTAGCCTGCATTCAGCTGCCTATCCAACCAAGAAGCTACCCCGGGGGGCCGCCCTAAGGAGAACGGTGTTATGTTAACAGGGCCTCAGCCCCCGACCACCGTTACCCCTTCCACCAATACTGGCGGCGTGTACAAGCTCCCCCCCACCCAGTCCGGTACGCCGCCCACGGCCCGCAACCCTCCCTTCAGCACCTCGTAGGCGTTCCCCGCGATCATCGTGTTCTTCACCCGGCCCACGACCCGGCCGTCTTTCACCGCAAACCCCACCCCCACGTTGTTGGAGAACGCCCCGGACTGGATGTTCCCCTGCCCCAGCCCCAGCACGTCCACCACGATCAGACCTTCCTTGAGGTCCCGGATCAGCTCCTCCAGGGTCCCCTCCCCAGGTTGGAGGCACAGGTTGCGGGGCGCAGGCCCAGGGGGAACGCGGAATCCTCCCCCACCCATGGGCGAGCCCTTGAGGCCGTTGCCGGTGGAGTCGGCCTTGGCCAACGCGGCTGCCCGCAGATCGTAGAAGAAATTGCGGACGACCCCGTTCTCCACGAGGGGCATCCGGCCCGAGGCCAGGCCCTCGTCGTCGAACGACCGCGACCGCGGTCCGAAGGGAAGTGTCCCGTCGTCCACCAAGTTCAACCGCCGGCCAAAAACCTCCTCCCCCAGCTTCCCCTTGAGCGGGGACGTGCCCAAAAACACGGACATCCCGGAGAAGCCGACCATAAGGGGGAGGAACAAGACTGTGGTGCCGCTGGGGGCGAAGAGCACCGGGGGTTTGCCGTTGGGGGCTGGGGCCAGCGTCCGTCCCCACCGGAGGTAGGTAAGGATTTTCTGGGCCAGCTCTTCCCAGCGCAGGTCGGAGGCCCGCCGCACCACCTGGGAAGCCCCCACCATCCAGATGTCCCCCGGGCGGATCTGTTCCGCTGAAACCCACATGGACACGTAGGTTCGGCGCTCCCGGCGTTCTCCACCCTCGGTGTTGGCCACGGTCACCTCAGCCGTCCCGCGGCTCACGGCCGTCTCCACCACCACTTCCGGGAACTCCTGGCGGATGGTGTGGATGGCCTGTTCGCCCCAGCGGATCAACTCCTCGGCGGTCAAACCCAGCACGTCGGGGTCATAGACGGGGACTGCTTGGCCGGGCTTGAGGACCGGGAACTGGAAAGGGGCCGGGTCTCCGTGGGATGCTGCGGCCAAAGCAGCTTGGACAAGGCCCTCAGCCCCACCCCCGGCCGTGGAGGCAAAACCCAGCTTGCCCCGGGCAATCACCCGTAGGGCCTGGCCCACCACAGACTCGCCGGCCACCTTCTCCAGGTCCCCCCCATGGAACACCACGCTGAGGTTTTCCCGCCGCTCCTCGTACAGCTCCGCCGCCTGGGCCTGTCCCTTGACCAGCTCCAGCGCTTTCATCATCGACCTCCTACGGTCACGTGGCGAATCCGCACGTGGGCCGAACCATCCGTGACAGGGAGGGGGAACTGCCCGCCCTTGCCGCACCCCCCGGAACTCCCCTCCAGCTTGAAGTCGCTCCCGATCAGTTCGATGTTCCGCAGGGTGTGGAACACGTTGCCGGTGAGCACGATGTCCCTAAGCATCCGTCCGACCTTGCCGCCCACGATCTCGTACCCGTAGGCTGCGGAGAACGTGAACTGCTCAAACTCGGTTTGACCTCCAAACGCCCCGCAGGCGTACACCCCCCGGTCGATGTCCGCAAAGACCTCGTCCCGGGTGGCCTTTCCCGGTTCGATGTACGTGTTGCGCATGCGCACGATGGGCTCGTGTTCCCAGGAGATGGCGCGGGCGTTGCCCGTGGGGTCCATCCCCAGCTTGTGGGCCGTGGCCCGGGAGTGGAGAAGCCCGGTGAGAATCCCTTCCCGGATGAGGTAGACCTTCTTGCGGGGCACACCCTCATCGTCGTAGGGGGAGTTGCCGCGGGCCCCAGGGACGAACCCGTCGTCCACCACCTGGAGTTCGGGGACACCAAATGGGGTGCCTATCTTCATGACCTTGCGCATGGGCTCGTTCTTGAGGAGGAAGTCGGCCTCGCAGATGTGGCCAAACGCCTCGTGGATGAACACCCCCGCGAGGTCAGGATCAAGCACGACGGTGTAGGTACCCCCTTGCACGGGGCTGGCCGCGAGGAGGTCCACGGCCCGCTGGGCGGCCTTCTGAGCCAGGTGTTCCTTCCCTTGGACGGCCTCAAATCCCGCGGCGTAGCCCAGGGATTCGAAGCCCTGCTGAATGTCCCCGTTTTTCCGCGCCACGGCGGCGAGCATGAGGGTGACATCGGGAACGCCCTGATCCACGTACGTGCCCTCGGAGTTGGCGTACAGGGTGCGGCGCCACGTGTCGGCGTAGCGCACCGTGGTGGAGACCACAGCGGGATGGAACCCCAGGAGGATCTTGTTGTACGCCTCAGCGAGACGGCGCTTCTCTTCGAGGCTCACCCCCCGGAAATCCCGGGCCATGGCTCCTTCGTAGCGGGCCTCCACGGGCTTGACCGGGGCGAGCTCCACCCTTTCTCGGACGTGACGGGCGGCGGCCCGGGCCAGGGCCACGGCCTCCTCGACCTTGGCCTTGATCTCCTGGGGGTTGGTGAACACGGCGATTCCCCAGGCCCCTTGGACCAAAGCGCGGGCAATGCCCCCCTGCTCTTCGGTGGCCTCCAGCACAATGAGCTGGTCTCTCTGGAAGGCCACCCGAGAACGAAACACCTCTTCCCACCGCACCTCCACGTAGCCAGCACCGGCCCGCGCCACAGCGTCTCTCAACCTATCCTCCATGGGACCTCCTCGGGCGAATTGTACCGCCCTCTCCGCGGTGATCTGCATCACAGAAACTCAGGGACATGAAGGTCTATAATGGGC
>CAKZKH010000112.1 GCA_937122485.1 uncultured bacterium
TTGGGGATGAAGAACATCGAGGGGTTGGGCACCTCCACCAGGCCTGCCGGGCCCATCTGCAGCACCGCCACCTCGGCCGTGGACCCAAAGCGGTTCTTCATGCAACGGAGAAGCCGGAGGTCGCCATCCCCGACCCCCTCCAGGTAGACAGCAACATCCACAAGGTGCTCCACGGTCTTGGGACCGGCGAACCCGCCTTCCTTGGTGATGTGGGACACAAGGAATGTGGCCAAGTCCAGGGCCTTGGCCAGGCGGGCCAGCTGAGCCGCAGCTTCCCTCACCTGAACCAGGCTGCCCACCTCCCCTCCCTCGGGTCGAGCCACCACCGTCTGGAGGGAGTCCACCACCAGCACCTGGGGCTCGAGGTCCCGCAGGGCCTGAACGATGCGGAGGAGGTCCTGCTCACAGAGGACAAAGAGTTGGGGTTCGGAGATGCCCAGCCGATCGGCCCGGAGCTTGACCTGGGACGGGGCTTCCTCCCCGGACACGTACAGGACCTTCCCCTGGCGAGCCAGTTGACCGGCCACCTGCAGGAGGAGGGTGGACTTCCCCACGCCCGGCTCCCCTCCAAAGAGGATCACGGCCCCAGGGATCAGGCCGCTCAGGACCCTGTCCACCTCAGGCATCCCTGTGCTGAGGCGGTGGTGGGTGGGGGGGTGGATCTCCACAAGGGAGCGGGGGGGTTCCCCGGGGAGGTGGGGCTCCGGAGCCTGCTCGCTCACCTCCTCGAACGTTTCCCAGGCTTGGCAGGAGGGGCAGCGGCCGAGCCATTTGGGGGAGCGGTACCCGCAGGCCCGGCAGCGAAAGGCCATCTACGCCCTGTGGGTCACGATGGCCTCGCCGTCCGCGTCGGCCACCACCCTGCTCCCGGGAGGGAACTCCTTGGACAGGATCTTCTCCGCGATCGGGTCTTCCAGAAGGCGCTCGATCATCCGGCTCATCGGACGGGCCCCGTACTTTTCATCGTACCCCTGGCGGACGAGGATGTCCCAGGCATGGGGCGTAATGTGGAGCTCGATTTGGTGCTCCTCGCGCAGCCGGGTCTGCAGTTTGCCCACCATGAGCTCGGCGATGCGCCGGACCTGAGCCTGACTAAGGGCGTGGAAGACGATGATGTCGTCCAGGCGGTTGAGGAACTCGGGGGAGAACACCTTCTTCACTTCGCCCTCCACCCGCTTCTTCATGTCCTGGTAGGTCTCTTCCGACTCCAGGCTGGCGGGGCTGAACCCGGCCGACTTCATGTCGGTGATGAGTTTGCTTCCCACGTTGGAGGTCATGATGAGCACGGTGTTTCGGAAGTCGACCTTGCGGCCCTGGGAGTCGGTGAGGATCCCGTTGTCCATCACCTGAAGAAGGATGTTGAACACGTCGCGGTGGGCCTTTTCGATCTCGTCGAACAAGATCACCGTGTAGGGCCGCCGCCGCACGGCTTCCGTGAGTTGGCCGGCCTCCTCGTACCCCACGTACCCTGGAGGGGCCCCCACCAAGCGGGACACCGCGAACCGTTCCATGTACTCGGACATGTCAATGCGAATGAGGGCATCCTGGTCGCCGAACAGGAACTCCGCGAGGATTTGGGCCAAGTAGGTCTTGCCCACCCCGGTGGGGCCCAGGAACAGGAACGAGCCGATGGGCCGGCGGGGATCTTTGATGCCGGCGTAGGCCCGACGGATGGCCTTGGAAACAGATTTCACGGCTTCGTCTTGGCCTACAAGGCGCTCGTGGACCCGATCCTCCATGTACACAAGCCGGGCCGTGTCCTCCTCTTGGAGGTGGCGGATGGGAATTCCTGTCCAGGCGGACACGGTCGTGGCCACGTGCTCCCCGGTGACCACCGGGACCTGGGGTTCTCCCCCCTCTTCTTCGAACCGCTTGAGTTCCTGAACAAGGGATGTGCGGCGGTCGCGCAGTTTGGCGGCCAGCTCGTAGTTCTGATCGGCCACCGCCGCCTCTTCCTCATCCTCGATCTGGGTGATTTCCTCCAGCAGCTCGCGCGCCTCCGGGGACAGCTCGGTCGCCGCCAGGCGGACCTTGGCCGCGGTTTCGTCGATCAGATCAATGGCCTTGTCCGGAAGGAACTGATCGGTGAGGTAACGGTCGGAGAGACGCGCTGCCTGCCACAGGGCATCGTCGCTGATCTTGACCCCATGGTGTTCTTCGTACCGGTGGCGCAGCCCGTGAAGGATCTTCACGGTGAGCTCCACGGACGGCTCCTCCACGTACACGGTCTTGAACCGCCGCTTGAGGGCCGGGTCCTTCTCCACGTACTTGCGGTAGTCGTCGGGGGTGGCGGTGCCGATGCACTGCAGGGCCCCCGAGGCCAACGGGGGCTTGAGGATGGCCGAGGCATCGATGGCCCCTTCGGCACCTCCTGCCCCAACTACGGTTTGAATTTCGTCGATGAACAGAATGATGTTCTCCGCGGCCATGACTTGGTTGAGGATCGTCTTCAGGCGCTGCTCGAACTCCCCCCGGTACTTCGTTCCTGCCACGATCCCGGCCATGTCCAGTTCCACGATTTCCTTGTCGGCGAGCACGGAGGGCACCTCCCCCGAGGCAATGCGCTGGGCCAAGCCCTCCACAATGGCTGTTTTCCCCACCCCCGACTCCCCGAGGAGAACGGGGTTGTTCTTCTTGCGTCGACACAGGATCTCGATGACCCTCTCCAGCTCTTTGTCCCGTCCGATCACGGGGTCAAGAAGGCCGGAAGCCGCCTGTTCCACGAGGTTGCGGCCAAACTCGGCCAGCTCTCCGGGCAGGCGCCCGTGTGCCGGCCGCACCCGCACTCCGCCCCGCCGGCTGGGGGAGAAGTACTCCCGGGCCGAGCGGAGGTCGATCCCTTGAGCCCTGAGGATCTCGGCGGCTGTGCACTCCCCTTCGCGCAGGATGGCCAAAACCAGGTGTTCGGGCTCGATCGTGTCCGACCCGTCGTGGCGAGCCTCCTCGTAGGCCAGCTTCATCACCCGCTTCAGGCGGGTGGTGGGCTCCAGCTCTTCCTGAGAAACAGCCAGCTTGCCCCGGCCCTTCTGGCGCTCCACGAACCGCGCCACCCGATCGTAAGTGACGCCCTTGCCTTCCAAGAACCGGGCCACACGGGAACCTTCCATCCGGGTCGCCGCCAACAGGAGGTGCTCGGTGCCCACGTAGCGGTGCCGCCACTGCTCCGCTTCCTCCTGGGAAGCGGCAAGAAGCTTCATTGCGTCCTTCGAGAACTTTTCGTACATCCCGAGACCTCCGCTCAGATTATACGGGTCCGGTCCTCGTCCTCACCCGGAGCGACCAGGGTGGCGTACCGGTCCAGGGCCCGGCTCATCCCCTGTTGGAGAAAAGTCCAGGCCAGGTCGGCCGCCTTGTCCACAGCCTCCTCCAAGGGCCTGATCTCTTCAGGGCTTGGCGGGGAAAGCACCCACCCCGCCCAGTCTCCTTGGGGAGGCCGACCAATGCCGACCCGCAAGCGGGGGACGTCCTCCGTGCCCAAGGCCGCGAGGATGGAGCGCATGCCGTTGTGGGTTCCCGGCCCTCCCCGCATCCTCAGGCGCAGCTCCCCCAGGCCCAGGTCCGCGTCGTCGAACACGACGAGAAGATCTTCCGGTCGGAGCTTTAGAACTTGCAGGGCCTCCTGGACGGCCTCGCCACTGCGGTTGACGTACGTCAGGGGGCGGACCAGGCTTCCTTGGGGACCTCGATACACCACCCCCCAGGGGTACGCCTGGCCGATCCACGCTCCCCGGCGCAGGAGCCGCTCCAGGACCCAAAAACCGAGGTTGTGACGGGTCGCGGCGTAGCGTGGGCCCGGGTTCCCAAGCCCAATGACCGCCCTCAACCGGTCTCTTTCTCTCCTTCAGCTTCCGGGGCTGCGGCGGGGGCAGCTTCGCCCTCAGCAGCAGCCTCCGGGGCTGCGGCCGCCACAGGGGCCACAACCTCCACCCGGCGGGCCAGGACTGTGACCACCGCGTCCTCGGGCGGGAACAGGGGTTGTACCCCCTCAGGCCAGGGTAGATCCTTGACAAGGATGGAGTCGCCGATCCCCAGCTCGCTCACGTCCACCTCGACCTTGGCCGGGATTTTCTCGGGCAGGGCTTGCACAGGGATGTAGCTGTGGAGTTGATCGACAATGCCCCCATCTTTGAGGCCTCGGGCCGTTCCCACAAGCTTCACCGGGACCTCCATGGTGAGGGAGCGCCCCGGCTCGGGAACGTAAAAGTCCAGATGGAGAAAGCGCTGGGTGATGGGGTGGACCTGGATGTCCTTCACAAACACGTGGTAGGTCTGGCCGTCGTCGAGCTCCAACTCCACCGCAGTGGACCGGGTGATGCGGGCAAACAGGTTCTCCAGGTCCTTTTCGGGGATGGAGACGTGGATGGGCGCGAGGTGCGCTCCATACACCACAGCCGGCACAAGCCTCTGACGCCGCAAGGCATGGGCCTTGGCGGTCAGAGGCCGCCGTGTCGCTTTCACCATCATGGCTTTTCCCTCCTCGGTTCGTCCGTGCGCACCAACAGATCGGTCATGGACTTGTGGCTGGAGATGCGCCGGATTGCGTCCGCGAAGAGTTCCGCCACAGAAACGATCTCCACTTTGGGGTGACGGCGGACCTCGTCGCGGTGGTGAATGGTATCGGTGACCAACACCGTGTGCAACTCCCGCTGCCCCAGGTTTTCCAACGCCCCAGGGGAAAACACCCCGTGGGTGCAAGCGGCGAAGATCCTCTTCGCCTTTTCTTCCTTGAGCTCCCGGGCCGCCTCCAGGAGCGTGCCCCCGCTCCCCAAGATGTCGTCCACAATCAGCACGTCCTTGCCGGCCACAGGACCAATCACGTCGTCCACCACGATCTCTTTTTTCACCTCATCTCGCTGCATGACGACCACAGCCAACTTGAATTTCTTGTCCGTTCGGAGTTCCTGCAGACGGTGCACCATCCGGTTGGCCCGCCACACCCCCCCCAGGTCCGGGGAAACCACGGTGAGGTTCTCCAGCCAGTCGGGGTGGTTGCGGAAAATGTACTCGGCAAACAACCGATCGCTGCGCAAGTGATCCACGGGGATTTTGAAAAAACCCTGGATCTGCCCGGCGTGGAGGTCCATGGTGAGCACCCGGTCGGCCCCTGCGGTCTCCAGAAGGTCGGCCACCAACCGGGCGGAGATGGGGACACGGCCGGTCATCTTCCGGTCCTGGCGGGCGTAGCCGAGGTAGGGCACGACCGCACAAATGTGCTCGGCGGAAGCCCGGTGAAGGGCATCGACCATCACCAACAGCTCCATGAGGTGGTCGTTCACCGGAGGCGAAAGGGGCTGGATCACGAACACGCAGCAGCCCCGCACCGTCTGTTGGACTTGGACCCGCACCTCCCCGTCGAGGAATCGCCCCGGACCGTAACTGGGCCCGTTCTTGCTGGGTTTGTCCGCCTCGCACAGACCCACACCCAGGAGCTTGGCGATCCTCTGGGCCAAGGGGAGGTTGGCGTTGCCCGAAATGAGCCGGACTTCCTCGAACCTCTCCTTGTCAACCACCGTGTCCTCCTTCCGGCCTGTTGGGTTTGGCCCAATCCAGGCGGATTTCCTGGGGAGACCGTTCCAGGGCCAGAGCATAAGGGGGCACGTCCGAGGTGATCACGGAGCCGGCCCCGACAACGGCCCCCTCTCCGATCCGGACCGGAGCCACCAGGGCGGCGTTGCTGCCAATGAACGCGCCCGCGCCGATCTCGGTTCGGAACTTCTCCTTCTTTCCGGGCTGGAAGTTGCAGGTGATGGCCCCAGCTCCGATGTTCGCTCCGGCCCCCACTTCGGCATCCCCGATGTAGGCCAAATGGGCAGCGCGCACTTCTTCCCCCAACGTGGCGTTCTTGACCTCCACGAAGTTGCCCACCCTGGCCTGGGCCCCAATGCGAGCCCCCGGCCGGAGATGGGCATAAGGCCCAATCTGGGCCCCCGGCCCCACCCATGCCTCCTCCACCGTAGAGTACCAGATCTTCGCCCCATCGAGCACCCGTGAGCTCCAGAGGTAGGCACTCGGGCCAATCGTGCAGCCCTCGCCGATCTCGCTGGCCCCAAGGATGTGCGTGCCGGGGTAGATCACGGTGTCCGATCCTACCCGGGCTTCGGCTGAGGGGTAGACCGCCGCAGGGTCGACCACCGTCACGCCCTCGGCCATCCACTCCTGCAGGATCCGCCGGCGGAGGAGGGTTTCCGCCCGTGCCAGGTCCTCTCGGTCGTTCACCCCCAGGAGGTCCTCCGGATCAGGCCAAACAACAGCTTGGGCTTGCCCCCGCTGGGCGAAGTGGGCCACGAGGTCGGTGAGGTAGTACTCCCCTTTGGCGTTCTGGGTGGAGAGGAGACGCAGACCCGCCCACAGCTCAGGGGTGTTCGTCCAACAGTAGATCCCGGAGTTCACCTCCCGAACGCGGAGCTCAGCAGGGCTGGCGTCGGCTGCTTCCACGATCCTGACCGGGCGACCCCCTCGACGGATCACCCGCCCGTAGCTCCCCGGTTCGGCCATCTCGGCCGTGAGCAGGGTCACCCCAGCGTGGGTCCTGCGGTGGCGTTCCACCAAAGCCCGGAGGGCTTGCGGAGAAACCAAGGGCGCGTCGCCAGGGAGGACAAGCACCGTGCTCGCGCGGACTTCCTTTTCGGCGGCGAGGAGAGCGTGGCCCGTGCCCAAAGGGTCGCCCTGGTCCACAAACGTCACCGGTTGAGGAGCCAAAGCGGCGCGGACGGAGTCCGCCCCGTAGCCCACGACGACGATCACTTTGCCGGGGTTCAAGCTGAGGGCAGCGCGGAGCACGTGGTAGACCAAGGGCTGGCCGGCCAGGAGATGGAGGACTTTGGGGAGGCGGGATTTCATGCGGGTGCCTTTGCCCGCGGCGAGCACCACCACATCCAGCGAGTCTTCCATCCGGAATAGGACTATAGCCGGTGCTGGCCGTCCCCGCAAAAGAAGCGGCGCCTACCCGTTACCCTTGAACTGAAGGGCCGAAAGCACTCAGGGTGGAACCGACCGTCCACCCCTCAACTTCGCAAGACCGCACCTAACGGCGCACGTCCCAGGTCCCGTACCTGTCGCCCCCTACCACGAGGTCCCCCCGCAGCTCGTCCAAGGCGGCGTTGTACGTCCCCACCAAGTTGGCCAGCACCGTCGTTCCCGGCCACTGGAAGGAAAACATGAACCGGCCGGCGATGAACGATCCTGACCCAGGAGAGGAGTACCCAAACAGGTAGACCGTCCCACCGAGTTGGGTTCCTGCTTGGTCCAGCCGCAAACGCAGCTCGTAGGAAACGCCCCCGAGGTTGTACAGCGAGCCATTCCAGGTACCGCTGAGGTTGCCGCCACCTCCTGGGCTCTCTCCGGTGACGCTGACCGTGACATTCCCCACAGCGGCTTTGCCGCAGTTGTCGATCACAGTCACCGAGACAGGGTAGGTGCCAGGAGAAGTGAAAGTCCACAGAGCAGTAGATCCCGAACCTCCGAAGCTCCAGTTGTAGGTGTAAGGAGCTGAACCTCCGCTCGCCTGGGCCGTAAAGGTCACCGGTTGGCCAGCCGTGGCCGGCTGGGGCATGTACGTCACCGAAGTCACCGTAGGGTTCCCGCTCAATAGGCAGCAGCCTGCCAGGGCGAAACCGAGGCCAGCCAAGCCCACCGAGGCCACAAAACTTCTCGCCATCAGCATGATTTCCTCCTTGCCCAAGGCCCCAGCGCGGTGCCCGACCCTTCCCAAGCAGCCCCGAGGACCGTCGTCTCAGCAACCTCAAGCGTAAGCATCAGAAGCAAACTACAGACTCCTGCAAGCTCCGCGGGCTTTCCGGATGACGGTATCCTTGCCGGAGGAAGAGGGTTCCCATGCAATCCCAGGTCCCGCTCCACGAGCCGGTGATGGTGGAGGAGGTCGTGGACCTCCTCGCCCCCACCCCGGCCCAGACCATCCTCGACGCCACCCTTGGCCTGGGGGGCCACAGCGAACCGATCCTCCGCCGGGGAGCACGGGTGATTGGACTGGACCAGGATCCCCACGCCCTGGCCTGGGCTCGGGACCGCCTGGCCCCCTTCTCCAACCAGCTTGTACTCCTCCACGGCAACTTCCGAAAGCTCCGGGATCTTCTGGCCCAGGCGGGCATCCTGGAGGTGGACGGCGCTCTTTTCGACCTCGGTCTTTCTTCTCTTCAGCTGTCTCAGCCCGAGCGGGGTTTTTCCTTTCTCTTCCCCGGCCCGCTCGACATGCGCATGGACCCCCAAGGCCCCACCACCGCCGCGGAGTTGGTCAACGGCCTGGCCGAGCAAGAGCTTGCTCGCCTGCTTTGGACCTACGGGGAAGAACGGTACGCCCGGCGGATTGCCCGGAGGATCGTGGAGAACCGTCCAATCGACACGACCGAAAAGCTGGCCCGGTTGGTCGCCTCCTGCTACCCTCCAGGCCGTCACCGTTTGCACCCTGCCACCCGCACTTTCCAAGCCCTGCGCATCGCGGTGAACGACGAGCTTGGGGCCCTGGAGGAGGCCCTTCCCCAGGCGGTGAGCGTCCTCCGCGCCGGGGGGACCCTGGTGGTGATCAGCTTTCATTCCCTGGAGGACCGGCTCACCAAACGCTTCTTCCGCGAGCAGGGCCGAGCCGGAAGGCTCCAGGTCCTGACCAAGAAACCCCTGCAACCCTCCCCCGAGGAGGTCGGGCGCAACCCCCGGGCCCGATCGGCCAAGCTCCGGGCGGCTCGGGTGCTGGAGGTCCCTCACCCCACGCCCACCTGTCCGTGAGAGCCACCCCACGTGGCGATTAGCCTTGGCCCGATGTTCCCCAGAGCACCAGGGTGGCGCCGCCGGCCGCGCGGCGGTCAAGGTTGGCTTGAGGTCATGGCCCTGATCAGCTTGGGCGTGATCGTCGCCGGGCTCGTACTCCTCTACCTCTGGCAAGGGGCTATCCTGGCCTCGCTGCGCAGTCAGCGCGCTTCGGCCCTGCTCTCCCTCCAGGACTTGGAACGGACCCGCTTGCACCTGGAGTACCAGGTGGAGCAGGCCTACTCCCTGGACGCCTTGGCGGACAAGGCCCGGAAGCTGGGGATGGTCCCCTTCGACGACAAACGCACGCGGGTGGTGGTCCTTGATGGGGACGGAACTTCCCGTTAGGCGGGGGGCGGTGGCGTTCCTTGTCCTCGCCGTGGGGGGCCTGGCTGTGTTGGGCCGCTTGGTGCAACTCCAGGTGGTGGAACACAGCCGATGGGTACGGGCTGCCCAAGCCGTCCAGGAAGACTTGATTGAGCTCCCCTCCCGAAGGGGGACGATCTACGACCGAAACGGCACGGCCCTGGCCTACGACGTCCCCGCTTGGGCCATCGCCCTGGACAACTCCCTCATCACCAAACCCGAGCTCCTGGTGGACCTGGCTGTGCGTGAGCTGGGCCTGCCGCGAAGTGAAGTGCTGACGAAGGTGTACCGCGAGGGTTATTTCACCTGGCTTGATCGCAAGGTGGACTACGAGGCGGGCCGGCGATTGCGGGACCGGGCCAGGGAGCTGGGGGCCCGGGGTTTGCTGTTCTTCCCAACATGGAAGCGGGCCTACCCCCAAGGCCCTTTGGCCCTGCCCGTCTTGGGTGTCGTGGGTGTGGACGGCGAAGGGTTGGCTGGCTTGGAATTGGTGTTCGACAGCCAACTGCGGGGAAAACCCCAGCGCATCCGGGTCTTGCGTAACGCCCGAGGCCAGGTCCAGGACTTGTGGGTGGAAAGCCAGGGGGTGCCAGGAAAGGACCTTCGTCTCACCCTCGATAGCCGTATCCAGTGGGCCTGCGAAGAGGAGATCGAGGACGGGCTATCCAAGTATGCGGGAGCTGAACGGGGTTTTGCTTTGATGATGGATCCCCGAACCGGGGAGGTTCTGGCTTTGGCCCACGGTCCCCGACCCGACCCGGAGAAACCCGACCCGGCCCTCCTCAACCCCTGGGCCATCACCCAGGTGTTCGAACCTGGGTCCACCTTCAAAGCCCTCACCGGGATGATCGCCTTCGAGTTGGGGGTGGCCGGGGAGGAGGAGCTGTTCTCCGGGGACTCCCCGTTTGTGGTCAGGGGCGTCCCCATCAAGAACGCCCGGGGACAAAGCTACGGCACGGTGGACTTCAAGCGGGCCATGGCCCAATCCATCAACACCGTGTTCGTTCAAGTTGCGCTTCGCGTCGGGAAAGACCGCATGGTGGAGCACCTTCGGCGGCTGGGGTTTGGCGCCCGCACGGGGATCGAACTCCCCGGGGAGGTGGAGGGGATCGTCCGCCCCAGTGACAAGTGGACGGAGTTGGACCTGGCCGTGTCCTCCTTTGGCCAAGGCATTGCTGTGACGGGAATTCAACTGGGAACTGCTTTCTGTGCCATGGCCAACGGAGGGAACCTCGTCTGCCCCCGGCTGTTGCCCGGTCCCACGGAGGTGCGGGGCCGGGCGGCAAGCCCCCAGGCCTGCGAGCGCATCCGGGCGGTGCTGGGCTACATCGTGGGCTTGCAGGCCTCCACTGGCTGGCTGGCCTACGTGCCGGGGTACAAGGTAGGGGGCAAGTCGGGCACCGCGGAGATGGCCGTGCCCGGCCGGGGATACGTTCCGGACCATGTGACCACCGGCATGGCGGCCTTCTTTCCCTGGGATAGGCCAGAGTACGTCCTGATCGTGGTGTACCAGACCACGGACAACCCCGAGTTTTGGAGTGGGCAGAACGCCGTCCCCAGTGCGGGCAACATCGTGCGCAGGCTGGCCGCCCTGGGGGTGATTCGCCCTTACGACAAGACCGCGCTCGGTCGATCGGGATAGGCCAGGTACAAGCGCCCCTTCCAACCATCCAGGGCCAGGGCCACCGTCTCCAAGGCCAAAGCCGGGGTGTTGTTCTCCTGGGAAAGGTGGGCCAGGAGCACTGCCCGCGCCTCTCCTTGAAGCGTCCGGAGCGCTTGGCCGGCGGCGTCGTTGGCCAGGTGGCCATAGGGGCCCATGATCCGGGTCTTGAGGGGCCACGGGTAAGGGCCGGCCAGGAGCATTCCTAGGTCGTGGTTGGCCTCCAACACCACGGTCTGGCAGCCGTGGAGGTGGCGCATCACCTCGGGCGTGACCTGACCCAGGTCCGTGGCCAGACCCAACCGCAGACCATTGCAGTCGAATCGGTACCCCACGGGCTCGGCGGCATCGTGGCTCACGGGGAACGGGAAAATCCGGAGCCCTGCCAACTCCATCCCCGGCACCACCGCGGTGCCCTCCAAACCCAGAGCCCGCAGGGTACCGCCGGTGGCGAACACGGGGATCCCCCGCCGGGCCAAGGTCTCCAAACCCCGCACGTGGTCCGCGTGCTCGTGGGTGAGAACAACAGCCTTGAGGTGGGCCAAGGAGAAGCCCCCGCGGCTGGCGCGAGCCTTGAGCTCTCGCCAGGACAGCCCCGCATCCACCAGGATGAGGCCCTCCGGACCCTCCACCAGGAGGGCGTTGCCGGTGGAACCACTCCCCAAGGCACAAACCTTCACGACTCGGACCGGCCTCCCAAGGCCCGGAGGAGCTCGATGGGCAGAGGGAACACGATGGTCGTGGCGTTCTCCGTGGAGATCTCGGACAAGGTTTGGAGGTACCGGAGCTGGAGGGCCATCCCCGAGCGCTGCATGATTTCCGCGGCCTCCCGTAGCTTCTCGGCGGCTTGGAGCTCCCCTTCGGCGTTGATGACCTTGGCCCGTCGCTCCCGCTCGGCCTCGGCCTGCCGGGCAATCGCCCGCTGCATCTCCGCAGGAATCTTGACGTCCTTGATCTCCACGGTGATGACCTTGATACCCCAGGGGTCGGTGTGCTCATCGATGATCTGCTGCAGCTCCCGGTTGAGCTTCTCCCGCTCGGCCAAGATGTCGTCCAACTCAGCTTTTCCCACCACAGAACGCAGCGTGGTCATGGAGATCTGCCGAGTGGCTTCGATGAAGTCCACCACCTCCACCACCGCCGCCTGGGGGTCCATGACCCGGAAATACACCACGGCGTTGACGTTGGTGGGGACGTTGTCCCGGGTGATGACCTCCTGAGGCGGGACATCCAAGGTCACCGTGCGCAGGTCCACTTTCACCATCTTGTCCACCAAGGGGATGATGAGGAACAGCCCGGGGCCTTTGGCCCCCACCAGGCGCCCCAACCGAAAGATCACACCCCGTTCATATTCCCGTACGACTTTGATGGCGCTGCCCAGAAAAAGAACGACCAGCCCCAGGATCGCGATTGTCCAGAAGAACTCCATCCTCGCCTCCTTGGCGTTTGCCGGCCCCATGATAGGCCCTTACGATGGGCTCGGTCAAGGAGGAGCGATGCGAACACCCTTGTTGGCCGCCAACTGGAAGATGCACCACACGGTGGGCGAAGCCGAACGCTACTTGCGGCACCTGGTGGAGCTTTTGGACCCCACGTTGAACCTGGAGATCGTGGTTT
Source organism: uncultured bacterium (assembly GCA_937122485.1). GTDB lineage: Bacteria > Bipolaricaulota > Bipolaricaulia > Bipolaricaulales > Bipolaricaulaceae > CAKZKH01. Next base: position 12,404 of record CAKZKH010000112.1, read on the forward strand.
TTCCTGCGTTCACTTCTTTGCACGTGGCCGCCCGGATCCTTGAGGGTTCCCCCGTGAAGTTCGGGGCCCAGAACGCGCACCCGGAAAAGAAGGGAGCGTTCACGGGCGAGGTGTCTATGGCCCAGGTGGCAGACCTGGGCGCCTCGTACGTGATCTGCGGCCACTCCGAACGCCGAAAGCTCTTTGGGGAAACGGACGAGTTCGTGGGAGCCAAGGTCCAGGCAGCTTGGTCGTTTGGTTTGGTCCCCATCCTGTGCGTGGGGGAGACCCTGGAAGAGCGCAAAGGTGGTCAGGCGTGGCCGGTGGTGGAACGACAACTTGCCTCGGCCCTGCCCCAAGGAACCTTGGGTGGTCCCCTGGCCATCGCCTACGAGCCGGTTTGGGCCATCGGCACAGGATTTCCCGCTCACCCGGGCGATGCCCAGGACATGGCGGTCCGGATCCGCCGCTGGCTTCTCAGCCGGTTTGGCCCAGTGGGAGAGGAGGTGCGCATTCAGTACGGGGGATCGGTCACCCCCGAGAACGCCCGCGACTTCCTCACCCTTCCTGACGTCGACGGGGCTTTGGTCGGCGGGGCCTCCTTGGACCCGGACAAGTTTTGGGCCATCGCCCAGGCGGCCGTGAGCTAGGTGCGGAGTCCAAGGACGTCGGCCAAGTTGGCCCGAGGCTCGATGAAGTACCGCAGGGCCCCGGGTTGAGAGGTGGTGAACAAGGTGGTGACCCCCGGCCCGTGCCCGCTGATCACGCAGTCCGAGTGCACCACAATCCCGATGGAAAGGGCCCCTTCCTTGTACACCCTTCCGTAAGAATGGTCGGTGTCCAAGATGGCCACCAAGTCCCCCAACCGCAGGTCCTCCAGCCCGTGCTCCTTGACCGTTCGCTCGTCAAAGAGCTGGATGTCGTAGTCCCCGCGGTAGCAGTTGTCTGCACCCAAACCTGAACCCATCAGGGCTGCGGGAACGGCGTGGGTGACCCCCACCGCCAAGGTGCCACCTTCCTCCCGCACGGGGAGCTGGGAAAGCAGCCGGGGATCGAGGTTCATCACCTTGACCTGGGGGTAGTCCACCACGGCCAACCCCAGTCCATAGGCCCGAACCGCGATCTTGTCCCCGATCTGGAGCTTGTCGAGTGTCGATGGGGAAAAGTCCACGAGCACGTGCTCGATGCCCCCGTGTTTTCCCGTCACCACGCCCTTCTCCCCTTTGGCATCGCCGGAGATGACGGTCGCTGTGTTCCCCACGCAGGCCAGGAAGTTGAGGCCGCTGTTGGCGGCTTGCTCGTCCCGGTCCTTGGTGAGGTTGCTAATGGACACCCCGGGCTCGGCGTGGTCCACCGCCCAGCCCGTGGCCCGATCCCCCACCCTGAGGTTGTACCGAATGCCCCCCACCCCGGGGAGCATGACCGGCCGACCATCGTGGCTGATCCGGTACCCCCGCACCGAGGGGTTGGTGATCTCCCCCACCACAGCCATCATCACCAAGCGGTCTTCGTTTGTTCGCAACTCGGCCTCCTTTGGGTAGACCATCCTACGGGCTGCAACCCCTGTTGACAAACAGCACCCCACAGGCTACGTTGCCGTTGTGACTATCCCCAACCAAATCACCCTGGCCCGGATCCTGGCCATCCCTCTGTTCATGTACTTTCTGTTTGCCGAAGGGACGGTGTTCAAAGTGCTCGCTTTGGCGATTTTTGCCCTGGCGGCCCTCTCCGACGCGGTGGACGGCTATCTGGCCCGCTCCCTCCGGCAGGTCACCACGTTCGGGGTGTTTGCCGACCCCATCGCCGACAAAATCCTGCTGGCCGCGGCGTTTGTGTCCCTCGTGCAACTCGGGGAACTCCAAGCCGCACCGGTGGTGGCCATTCTGGCCCGGGAGTTTTTGGTTTCCGGTCTCCGCATCCTGGCCGTGGCCGAGGGAAAGAAGATCCCCGCCAGCGCCTTGGGCAAACTCAAGACCATTTCCCACATCGGGTTGGTCCTGTTCATCCTGGCCACGCGGTACTTCGGGGTGGGGGCGTGGGGAGCAACGCTCAAGGACTTGTTTCTGTACCTTGCGGTGGCCTTGGCGTTCATCTCCGGTGCGGAGTACTTCTGGCGGGCCCGGAGCCTTTTCCGCACCTCAGCCCTTTCCTGAGGGGGCCCTGATCCCAAACCGCGCAGCGAAGTCGCGAGCGGCCCGATCCAAGTCCACCTGAGGCCCCCACCGCTCCCGCAGGTAGTGGAGGTGCTCCGACACCCAAACGTACAGATCGGCCGGCGTGCGACCGGGGAAGGCGGTAAGGATGCCGGTGCGCCTGAATGCCTCCACCAACGGGGTATACACCCGGTCGTACCAGGACACCACAGCCTCCTCGTAGGGGATTTCCCGCTGCTCCTCCAAGCCCCGAAAGTAGCGGTGCACGTCGATGTGTTCGAGGAGTTTGCGGTACCCGCCAATTTCGGTGAACTGGATGGCGCTTCCCGGCCGCAGCTTGTCCAGCTGGGTCACCCGCAGGAACTGGACCTGCTCCGCCTTGAGGAGGATGTCGGCCGTGGAGTCGGACGGACTGACCGGCACTTCGGTGAGGAACTCGAACACCTCAGCATCGATGTACCGGCCCCCTTGACGCCGGGCTGCGGCCACACGGTGGTGGCCGTCCACCACAAAGTACGCCTCCCCCAGCTTGTACAGCTGCACAGGGGGAAAGGTCTCCCCCCGGCGCCAGGCCCGCTCCAGCTTGCGCAGGCGGTCGGTCCAGCCCCGGAGGGGTAGGAACGCACGATCGAAGTCCCTGTACCGGTTGAGGCTCCCCGCGACCTTGGCCAGCTCCACCTCCTGAAGTCCCCAGTACTTCCACCCGTGGATGGGCACGTGCTGCTTGACCCAGTCGAACGGAAGTAGGAAGCTCGGCTCCCCAGGAACGTGGGGGTGTAGAGCTGACATCAGCCGGCGCCAAAACGACCTACGCCCGAGCACGGGCCACCTCGAGGAAACGGTATCCCCGCACGAAGATCACCCGGGTAGAGCCCACCACGGCCTCTTGAGGAAGGCCGGGGCGAGGGGCGGCATGCCCGTGGATCATGAACCGAGGGCGCCATCGCCTCAGAAACCCCAGAAAGCAGGAAAAACCCTGGTGGGCTGGATCTGGCCCGTCGTGGACGCCCCGGGGTGGGGCGTGGGTCACCCAAATATCCAGCCCCGTTCTCCACACGCCCGACACAATCAACCTCAGCTCCAACTTGCGCACCCGCCAGGCCATTTCCCACTCCCAGAATTGATGGGCTCCCGAAGGAAGGTAGCGAGGACTTCCCCCCAGGCCGGCCAGGAGAAGTCCTGCCCGACGGGCCACCCGCCCCTCCAGAAGGGTGGCACCCCGGGGAGCCCCAAGCAGCCCCTCCTCGGTGATCACAGGGCGGTCATGGTTTCCGTGGACGTAGAACAGGGGGACGTCCAGGGCATCCACGAGGAACTCCAGGTAATCGTAGGGCAGGTCCCCACAAGAAATGACCAAATCCAGGTTCAGCTTCTCCTTGGCCACAGCCCGCTCCAGGCTGGAACTGGGCTCGTCGGCCACCACGAGGATCCGGACCACACCCCATTCTACAAAACCCAGGAGGGACACAGGCGGCCACGCCAGGGGTCCGGCGACCCGGCCTGCCTCCGCCGGACGTTGTACACATCCAAGGACTTGACTGGACAGGGAGGTTGCACATGCTGCGTGGTCTTCTGTTGACGCTGGCAATCCTGGCCTGCGCATCCTCGGCCCGGGCTGACACCTTGTACCTGCGGGACGGTCGGGCGCTCTCCGGGGAACTGACCGAGGTGACGGCGAAAGCCGTGGTGTTCCGTTTGGCCACGGGAACCAAGGTGGCCTACCCCCTCGGGGAGGTGACCCGGGTGGACATCGACTTTTCCCAGAACCCTTCGCCTCGGGTGAAGAAGGGGGACTGGCAGAAGGCGGTGGCCGCGGTGCAGCGGGAGCTCAATTCCTGCCGGTGGGCCCGGCAAGGCCTGTTCCTGGGGGGCCTGGTGTTCTTGGGGGGTGGGGCCTGGTTGGTGGAGCAGGGCCAAGCCTCCTTGGGAGGGGTCATCTCCGCCCTGGGCCTGATGGCTTCAGCCCTGGGCGTGATCACACCCACCCCCACCTGTCCTGGCCCTGAGGCCAAGATGAAGGTTCTGGTGCGCATCGGGCTGGACCACGACTGGCTCCCTTGACAACCTGTTGATCTGACGCCGCCCACCCGGGAAGCTTGGACCCATGAACTGGTCGGTCTTGTGCGTGGTGTTGTCTGTGGCCGTGGGGGTTGCTCAACCCCCACCCTCCCTGGAGGCGTACCTCGCTCAGCACGAAGGGGAGGCCCAGTGGGCGGTGGCCGCCACCCAGGAC
>CAKZKH010000113.1 GCA_937122485.1 uncultured bacterium
AAACCGCAACGCGTCGGCGCCGTGGGTCTCCACCTTCTCCAACGGGTCCACGACGTTGCCCCGGGACTTGCTCATCTTCTGGCCCTTTTCGTCCACGATGAGCACGGTGATCAGGACCTTGCGGAACGGGACCTCGCCCATGAAGTACAGGCCGGTCATGACCATGCGGGCGACCCAGAAAAACAGGATGTCAAAGCCGGTCACGAGGAGATCGGTGGGGTAAAAGCGGCGGAGGTCCGGGGTGTCCTCGGGCCAGCCCATCACGGAAAACGGCCACAGGGCCGAGGAAAACCAGGTATCGAGCACATCCTCGTCCTGAACTAGGTCCACTGGGTGGCCGTAATGGGCCTGGGCCAGCTGGTGGGCCTGTTGTTCGGTCTCGGCCACGAACACCTGCCCGTCGGGCCCGTACCAGGCGGGGATGCGGTGGCCCCACCACAGTTGGCGGGATATGCACCAGTCCTTGATGTTCTCCAGCCAGTCAAAGTACAACTTGGCCCAACGGTCGGGTACGAAGGTGATCCGGCCGGCCTTGACGGCCGCAAGGGCCGGTTGGGCCAAAGGTTGCATGCGCACAAACCACTGGGTGGACACCCGGGGCTCCACGGGGGTGTGGCAGCGCTCGCAGTGGCCCACGGCGTGCCTGTAAGGAACAACCTTCTCCACCAGGCCCTGTTGCTCGAGCCGGTGGAGCACCGCCTGTCGGGCTTTGTACCGGTCCATGCCGGCGAAGGGACCTCCCTTTTCGTTGATCGTGCCGTCCCGGTCGAAGATGTCCACGAAGGCCAGGCCCAGACGCCGGCCAATCGCGAAGTCCACTGGGTCGTGGGCCGGGGTGACTTTGACCGCCCCGGTCCCAAACTCCGGGTCCACTTCCTCCACGGCCACAATGGGCAATCGCCGGTTCAAAATGGGCAAGATCGCCGCGCGGCCCACGAGGTTGCGGTACCGGGGATCCCCTGGGTTCACCGCCACCGCGGTATCCCCCAGCATCGTCTCCGGGCGCGTGGTGGCGATGGTCAAAAAACCGCCTTCCTCCAAGGGATAGCGGATGAAGTAAAGCTTTCCCTCCACCTCCTCGTGTTCCACCTCGATGTCGGAGAGGGCCGTTTCGCAGCGGGGGCACCAGTTGACCATGTACTCCCCCCGGTAGATGAGGCCGTCCCGGTGCAGCCGCACAAATGCCGTGCGAACCGCGCGGGACAGACCCTCATCCAAGGTAAACCGCAACCGCGACCAGTCGCAGGAGGTACCCAAAGATTTGAGTTGGTGAACGATTTCGTTCCCGTACTTTTCCTTCCACCGCCACACCCGGGCCTCGAAGGCAGCCCGCCCCAGACCCTGTCGGGTCAACCCCTCCCTGGCCAGTTCCTGCTCCACCACGTTCTGGGTGGCGATGCCGGCGTGGTCCGTCCCGGGAAACCAACAGGCCTCGAAACCATCCATGCGCTTGTAGCGAACGAACACGTCTTGAAGGGTGTTGTTGAGGGCGTGGCCCAGATGAAGCCGCCCAGTGATGTTGGGGGGCGGAATGACGATGGAAAACGAAGGTTTGCTGCTGGAGGGGTCGCACCGCCAACCCCCACGGTCCTCCCACAGGCGTTGGATGCGAGGTTCCACCTCACGTGGGTCGTACCGGGTGGGGAGATCCATTTCAGGCCCCGATCCAGCAAGCGTCGGCTGTGGTGTAGTCCACAAGCTCCTCGGGCGTGAAGAAGAGGGGGATCTCCCGGGCCGCTGTGGTGGAAGAGTCCGAGCCGTGGACAAGGTTCATCGTCACGGAAAGGCCGTAGTCGCCCCGGATGGTGCCGGGAGCGGCCTCCAAAGGGTTTGTCTTTCCCATCAAGGTGCGCACAGTCTGGATGGCGCTGGGGCCCTCGACCACCAGGGCGACCACCGGCGCGGAAGTGATAAACTGCACAAGCTCTGCGAAAAACGGCTTCTCCCGGTGTTCGCCGTAATGGCGTTCCGCAAGGTTCCGGGAAACCTGGACCAGCTTCATGGCCACGATGCGCAGGCCCTTGTCCTCCAACCGAGAGATGATTCGCCCCACCAACCGGCGTTGTACAGCATCGGGCTTCAGCAGCACCAGCGTACGTTCCATTCCTCCTCCTGTGGGCTATGTCGTTGGTCGAGTTCGAAGTTTACTGAAAAGGTGCGCGCTCTGCCGGGGGAAGGGCCCTACCCGCCCGGGGCCGTGTACAGTACCCTTGGGGCCATGCCGAGGGAACGTTCGATCCGCTTTGTGAGCGCCGAGTCCGTCACCGAGGGCCACCCGGACAAGATCGCGGACCGCATCTCTGACGCCGTGTTGGACGCGGTGCTGGCGCAGGACCCTCAGGGACGGGTGGCCTGCGAGACCTTCGTGACCCAAGGGCTGATCGTGGTGGGAGGGGAGGTAACGGCCGAGGCCCGGTTCGATGTGGGTCAGATCGCCCGCCGGGTGATCCGGGACATCGGCTACATCAAGCCCGACTACGGGATTTCGTTTGATTCCTGTGCTGTGGCCAACGTAATGCGCCAGCAATCACCCGACATCGCCCAGGCCGTCCTGCGCCGTCAGGCCCGGGAGCGGTTCGACCGTCTGGGAGCTGGGGACCAGGGGATCATGTTCGGCTATGCCACCGACGAGACGCCGGAGCGGATGCCTTTGGCCATCACCCTGGCCCACAAGCTGGCCAAGCGGCTGGCCCAGGTGCGACGGGAGGGATCCCTCCTGTATCTCCGCCCGGACGGGAAGACCCAGGTCACGGTGGCTTACGACGGAGACAAACCCTTACGCGCCCACACCGTGCTTTTAGCGGCCCAGCACGCCGACGATGTCCAAACCGAACAGCTTCAGGAAGAGCTCCGCCGGTTCGTGGTGGAGCCGGTGTTGGACGGGTGGTTGGAGAAGGAAAGCACCGTGCTGGTGAACACCTCGGGCCGGTTCGTGGTGGGCGGTCCGGCGTCGGACACGGGTATGACAGGACGCAAGATCATCGCCGACACGTACGGGGGCTACGGGTCCCACGGGGGCGGAGCCTTCTCCGGCAAGGACCCCACCAAGGTGGACCGCTCCGGCGCCTACATGGCTCGGTACGTCGCGGTGAATGTGCTGGCCGGGGGGTTGGCCAAAAAGTGCGAGGTCCAGGTGGCCTATGCCATTGGGCGACCTCGCCCGCTGGCGGTCAACGTGAGCACCTTGGGTACGGGAACTGTTTCGGACAGCGCCTTGCGCGAGGCGGTCCTCAAGGTGTTCGACTTTCGGCCCGCGGCGATCATCGAGCGCCTCAACCTCAGGCGGCCAATCTACGAACAGTTCTCGTGCTACGGCCACTTCGGAAGACTTGAGCTGGCGCCGCCCTGGGAGGCGGCGGACCAGGCGGAAGAAATTCTCAGGGCCTTGGGCCCACGGCGAACGCGCAAAGCCAAGTGACCGCCGCGCGAATGCACCCGGCACCACTCCGGGCACCGCTACGGAAGAAGGGCGGGTGCACTTGCTCGAGATCCGCTTCGTGCCTTTTCCCCGGGATCCTGCGCTAGGGCAACAGGTCAGTTGAGCAGGTTAGGGCTGAGAGGCGGGATGGCCGCTGGGCCCGGGATGGAGGTAGAGCCGGAGGATCGGTCGGTGGGCGTACCGTCGGGCCACCTCCACGAAACCCAACTTCTTGAACGTGCTCACCGCACCCGTGTAGCTTGGCACGCAGGCCGTGGATCCCTTGTCCAGGGGATAGGCCTCGATAATCCGCGCGCCCTGGCTTCGCGCAAACGCCACAGCCGCCTTAAGGAGCGGCAAGGAGTAGCCCTGCCCGCGGTACGGCCGCTTCACAAAGAAGCAGACCACGGACCACACGGGTTCATGGTCCACCGGGGCCAAGGCCCTGGCGTAGTACGGGGAAGTTCTAAGCCGGACGTATTCCTCTCTGGGGCCAATTGCACACCAGCCCACGGGTTCCCCACTGATGTACCCCAGCACTCCGGGAACTCTTCCCGCGTCCACCAGGGCTTTGAGGAGCTGCCGGTTGCGCTCGCCCCGGCCCGGAGGGCTGTACTCTTTGGGGCTCAGCCGCCAGTACATGCACCAACAGCCTCCACTAGCCCCGCCCCGACCGAAAAGGCGCTCAAGATCTGGCCAGCGGTCTGGTGTCAGCGGTTGGAACTCTAGGCCCTGAGGCGACCTCATGGCTCGGCATTCTAGCAGGGGCTTTGACGCACGGCGAGGGGGACCCTCAAGGCCGCCTTTCCTCCCCCGTTCACCACTCCTTGCAAGGGGCCGAACTTCTCCCTCAAGAACACAACACCCGCGCGCACCATTCTCTCTGCCGGTGCCCTTTCCCTGGTCTCCTCGGGTTCTCCCCACCCCCTGAACGAAGTGTCCATGGAGGCGGGCTAAAGTGGCCTCGCCTTCCGTAAGAAGGCAAGGAGGAAGAAGTGACAAACCGAAAAAGGATGTGGTGGATCCTCGGAGCCGTTGCGGCTGGGTCTTTGCTGTTGACGGTGTACGTGTTGGCCCAGACGGCGGGCACCCAGGCTGGCACTGCCACGGGCGTAACGGACTTCTGGGCCAAGGTGGCGAGCAACTTGGGGGTCAGCCGAGAAGCTTTGCTGGCCGCCCGGGACAAGGCAGAGCTGCAGATGATCGAGGAAGCGCTTGCCTCAGGGAAGATCACGGCAGAGCAAGCAGCGGCGATGACGGCCCGGATCGAGGCTCGCCAGGCCCTGGAAGCTGTGCTCAACCAGGCCCTGGCCGAGGGGAAAATCACCCAGGAACAGCTTCAGGCCTGGGGTTGTCGCGGCATGGGCAGGCGGATGCAGGGGGTGAGCTTAGGTTCCAGGATGGGTAGCTGCGGCTGCTGGGGACGGTAGATCGAGCGCAGCCAGCACACGTGAGGATGGGGCGGGGCCTTAAGGCCCCGCCTTCTTCTCCCCGGAACTTGCAGGGGAAGGACCCTAGACTCCTCGCTGAGGGGGTTGAATGACCAGGGACGGTACGAATCTGAATGTGAAGCTGCGGAGCATGGTTCGAATCTGGCTCCTGTGGGTGATTGCCGGGGGCTCAACCGGGCTGGCACTTTTGGCCTTTGGGTCCTATTTCGTTGCGCGCCTGGTCCGGGGTGAGGGAAGTGCGGACGCCTGCCTCGGCCGCTGGGGTCCAGCCCTGGCCGCGTTGTTCCCTGCCCTGGGGTTGGCGGTGGTCGTGCACGCGGTCAACGTTTGGCTCGACCGGCGGAGTGTCCTGCGGTGGCTCAACCAAAGCGACGGTTAGTGCCGCAACGTGGTGGGTGGTGCAGGAGTTGAACCTGCGACCCCGCGCACGTCAAGCGCGTGCTCTGCCAAGCTGAGCTAACCACCCGTGGGCAGATGGTGCGGCGCCTGCCGCACTTCACCGCGCGGGGCGCCCTCCTCGCCTGGAGGCGGCGCCCGGATTCGAACCGGGGGATAAGGGATTTGCAGTCCCTCGCCTTAACCACTTGGCTACGCCGCCGGCTAACCCATTGTAGGCGTAGGCGCTGGGCCCGTCAACGGACCCCCTCTGGAAGCTTTGGCCTTGTCCTATAATCGCGTTGTGAACCCTCTGGCCCTTGCCTCTCAGCTGCTCCAAGCAGGGCCGATTTGCGACCGTTGCTTGGGGCGAAGGTTTGCGGCCTTGGGCCCCGGCCTGACCCACCCCGAACGAGGGGCGTTTTTGCGGGCAGTGTGCCAGGGACATGCGGGCCCCGAGCCCCAGC
>CAKZKH010000114.1 GCA_937122485.1 uncultured bacterium
TACGTGCGGGGCGGGGTGGTGCCGATCTACACCTACGCCCCCAAGGACGCCACGATGGTTCTGCCCACGCCCCAGGCATTGACCCTTACCAGCATCGTGATTGGGTTGGCCACCACGGCCCTGATGTTGGCGTTCGCGGTGGTGCTGTACAAACACCGGGGGACGTTGGACGCCCGCAAGATCCGGGAGTTGCGCGAATGAACTTGAGCCTGCACACCACGATTTTGGCCATTGCCGTGCCCCTTTTGGGTGGGTTTGCTGCTCCTTTGTGGGCCAAGCTTCATCGGCGCGTGCGGGACCTGTGGGTGACCCTGGTCCTGGCGTTCACGGCGGCGATGGTGATTGGGGTGGCCGTGCAGGTCCTGACCCAGGGTATTCAGGTGTACACGTTGGGGGCCTCCTATCCCCGGGACAGCGTGGTGCAGGGAGGATTCCCGATCCGGATCGTCCTGGTGGTGGACGGGATGGGCGCCCTGATGGGGCTTATTTCCGTGCTTGTGGCCGCGGCCGGGTTGGTGTACGCCTGGTGGTACCTGAAGGAGGAAGACGGCAAGACCCTGGGCCTGACGTTGGGCCTTCTCCTTTGGGCGGGGATCCTCGGCATGGCCTACACTGGAGACCTGTTCAACTTCTTTGTGTTCCTGGAGGTCACAAGCATTGCTGCCTGTGCGTTGATTGGCTACCGCACCTGGACGGCCCGGGGGGTGGAGGCGGCGTTCAAGACCATGGTCATGTACACCGCGGGGGGGCTCCTTGTGCTGCTGGCCGTGGCTGTCCTGTACGGGGAATATGGGGCCCTCAACTTGGCCTATCTCTCCAAGCTGCTGCAGGGTTCGCCGGTAGACAAGATTGCGCTGGGGCTCCTTTTGGGGGGGCTGTTGATGAAGGCTGGGGCTGTGCCCCTGCACTTCTGGGCCCCCGACGCTTATGGGGAAGCCCCGGCCCAGGCCGTGGTCCTCCTTGTGGCCAATACCCAAGTGTCCCTGTACGGGCTGATGCGGTTCTTGTTCACCCTGTACGGGGAGCTGAACGACCCGGGGATTGGTTGGTTGGTGGTGGCCTTGGGGGTGCTGACGCTGGTGGTGGCCGCCCTGATGGCCGTGGTGCAGACGGACCTGGGGCGGCTGGTGGCCTTCGGGGCCGTTTCCCAGATTGGGTTCATGTTGTTGGGGTTCGGGGTGGCCTACACGGTGGTGGTGGCTCAGCCGGAGTACGGGCTGGTGGCCCTCCGCGGGGGCATTTTCCACATGCTCAACGACGCGGCCGCCATCGGGCTATTGTTTTTGTGCGTGGGGGCGGTGGAACGGGCGGCGGGCAGCCGGGACATCCGCCACCTGGGCGGGCTGGCCCACGACCTGAAGTGGACCGCCGGCTTCTTCTTCCTGGGGGCGATGGCCCTGGCTGGGATTCCCCCGTTGAACGGGTTTGCCTCCAAGTACCTGATTTACGAATCGAGCTTCCGCCTCTTTCCCCTCCTCTCCGCTTTGGCCATTCTGGCTTCGATTCTCCTTTTGGCAGTGTTTGTGCGGGCCTTCCAAGGGACGTTTTTGGGGCCGCGACTCACACGACCTGAGCCTGTTCCAGTGGGGATGCTGTGGGCCATGGGGGTTCTCGCCCTGGCCGTGTTGGCCTTGGGGCTCTTCCCGGACCTTATTGTGCGGTACGTCATCAACCCCGCAGCCCTGGCCCTGTGGAACGGCCGGTTGATGTACCTCCGTGCCGTGCTGGGAGGCTGACGATGCGGTTGTGGACCGGTGAAGGGGCATGGACTCCGGTGGTGTGGGTGGCCGCGGCCCTGGCCACGGCGCTCCTGGCCTTGGTTCTCTGGGCCCGATCCCGCCGGCAGTACAAGAAGGGCACCGAGCAGGACCTTCCCTTCGTGTCCGGTGAGAAGGTGGAAGGGGCCCACGTGGGCGGCCAGCACCTGTACTGGGGTTTTGTCGAGGGTTTGAAGCCCCTCGTGGAACGGCTGAGGGCGTGGCATACTGGCTTTGTGGGCGACTACGTAACCTGGTTTGTGGCCATGCTGGCCGTGGTGCTCCTGATCGTGTTGCTGTAGGAGGATGGATGGGACTTTCTTCCTTCAAGCGGGCGTTGTGGGTGTTCCACGTGGCCACGGGCTCCTGCAACGGCTGCGACATTGAGATCGTCGCCGCCCTCACCCCCCGCTACGACGTGGAGCGGTTCGGCATCCGCCTGGTGGGCACGCCCCGCCACGCCGACGTGTTGCTGGTGACCGGGCCGGTGACCCGGATGATGGCCGAGCGACTCCAGCGGGTTTATGAGCAGACCCCCGACCCCAAGGCCGTGGTGGTCGTGGGCGGCTGCGGGTCCACCTCCGGCGTGTTTTACGAGTCCTACAACGTCGTGGGCCCGGTGGACCAGATCATCCCTGTGGACGTGTACGTGCCCGGTTGCCCTCCCCGGCCGGAGGCGATCATCGACGGGGTGGTGAAGGCCGTGGCCAAGCTGGAGGCCGCGGCGGGGAGGAAAGC
>CAKZKH010000115.1 GCA_937122485.1 uncultured bacterium
GCTCCAGCTTCCTCCTGGCACTTGGAGCGCATCCGTGCCCCAGAGGCCTGGACGGTCACCCAAGGGTCCCCGGAAATCGTGGTGGCGGTTGTGGACTCCGGGATTGACTTCTCTCTACCCGAACTCGCCCCCACAAGGTGGGTCAACGTCCGGGAGGTACCGGGAAACGGACAGGACGACGACGGCAATGGCTACATCGACGACGTCTTCGGGTGGGACTTTCGGACCGCCGCTCCCATCCCTCGGACCTATGGCCCTGAACTTCATTGGCACGGGACTTTTGTGGCTGGCATCCTAGCTGCTTCGGGTTCGTCGGTTTTGGGCGTGGCTCCCCGCATACGCATCATGGATGTGCGGTTCTTGGACGCCAAGGGGCTGTTCTACACCCGGGACTGGGACCGCTTGGCTGCCGCAGTGCACTATGCTGTGGACAACGGCGCTCGTGTGATCAACCTCAGCCTGTACGCCAAGAGCCGACCTCCAGCCGTAGTGGAGCAGGCGCTTGCTCGGGCTGTGGCCCGAGGCGTTGTGGTGGTGGGCATTGCCGGGAACGACGGAGGCCCGGAGGTTTCCTACCCCGCCAAGTTCCCGGGTGTGGTGGCGGTCGGGGCCACGGACCCCGAGGACCGGCTAGCCTCGTTCAGCAACTGGGGCCCCGAGGTGGAGGTGGCCGCCCCGGGGAGCTGGGTGACCTCTCTCCTGCCGGGTGGCAGGACGGCGGTACAAGGGGGCACCTCCTTTGCCGCGCCCCAAGTGGCCGGCACCCTGGGCCAGGTTCTCTCGACCTATCCCCACCTCTCCAGTTCCCAGGCCCTTCAGGTTCTCAAGGGGACGTGCCGGGATCTGGGTCCTGGGGGACTGGACGAAAGTTTCGGCGCTGGCTTGGTTCAAGCCGGGGCGGCTGTTCGTTCTCCCATTCCCCCGCGGTAGCCTCTCTCCTTGGACGGGATAGAATAGGGTAACCTGTGGTGAACTCATGAAAGCTCACCCAAAACATCAGGGCTCTGGGAGCGTGGGCGGAAGAAAGCTCACCCCCAAAGGGGGGAGTGCATCCATGCAGGTCACGATTTACGTCAGTGATGAGGACAAGTACCTCCTCGACTTGGTAGACGAGGAGGCCCAGCGCACGCGCCGGTCCAGGTCGGCTGTGGTTGCTGCTGCACTCGAAGCTTATTTCCTAAGGGGGAAGAAGGTCGGCGAAATCCTCTTGGCCATGAAGGCCATCAACCCCCAGGATCTGGAGAAGGTTCTGGCCGAGCAGAAGAAAAGGCCGGATGGCAAGCTTCTTGGGGAGCTGTTGGTGCATAGGGGGTTGGTCTCTTCTGATGTGGTGCAGAA
>CAKZKH010000116.1 GCA_937122485.1 uncultured bacterium
CCTCCCCGGCCGGAGGCGATCATCGACGGGGTGGTGAAGGCCGTGGCCAAGCTGGAGGCCGCGGCGGGGAGGAAAGCGTGACCGCGGACCAAGTCCTACAGGGGCTAAAGCAGGCGCTGGGGGCTCGTCTCAAGGCCGAGGTCCGCCCCCGCAAGGTGGGGGTCAAGCGCCCGCTGGAACTCCAGGAGCTTTGGTGCGAAATCGGCCGCGAGGACCTGCTCCCGGCCGTCCGAACCCTCAAGAACCTTGGACCCTTGCACACCTCCATCATCTCCGGCCGCGACGCCGGGGAAACCATCGAACTCTTGTACCACCTGGCCGTGGGCTTCGGCACTCCGGGGGGCGAGGTGATGGTCACCTTCCGCCTCCAGGTCCCCAAGTCCGACCCCGTGGTCCCCTCCATCACCGGGATCTTGCCGGGGGCAGAGACCACCGAACGGGAGAAGATCGAGTTCTTGGGCGTGGAGTTCGCGGGGATCCCCACCCGCGCCCACGTGTTTTTGCCCGACGACTTCCCGTATCATCCCTGGCGCAAGGACGAACCCGGAATAGAGAAGACCATCAAGCGCATGGTGGAGTGGGAGGAGAAAAGGCATGGCGGATCGGGAGAAAGAACATAACCCGGGCATTCCCGTGGTGGCGGAGAAGGTGAAGGTGGAAGCTCCTCCAGGAGAGGAGCGACCTGCGCCGGTCCCCACGACCTACGAGGTTCCCATCGGGCCGATTCACCCGGCCCTCAAGGAGCCCATTCGTTTGACGTTCAAGATCGAGGGGGAGCGGATCCGGGGGGTGGAGGTGCGCACGGGGTTTGCCCATCGGGGCATCGAGCTCATGGGCACCAAGCGCAACCTCATCCAGGTCCTGTACCTCTCCGAGCGGATCTGCGGGATCTGCTCGATTTCCCACCCCATCGCCTTCACCTTGGCAGTGGAGCAGGCCGCGGGAATTGAAGTGCCCGCACGGGCCCAGTACATCCGGGTTATCTTCTCCGAGCTGGAAAGAATCCACTCGCACCTGTTGTGGGCTGGGGTGGCCGCCCACGAGTTGGGATTCGACACCTTGCTTCACCTCACCTGGAAGGTACGGGAGAAGGTCCTGGACATCTTGGAGGAGCTGAGCGGCAACCGCATCGACTACGCCATCCCCATCTTCGGCGGGGTGCGGAGAGACATCACCCCCGAGCAGTACCCCAAGGTTGGGGAGATGATCCGGTACTACCGGGGGCTTTCCGACGAGCTGATGGACGCTTTCCTCCGGGATCCTTCGGTGGAGGCGCGGACCCGGGGGGTGGGGGTGCTCGAGCCCCAGGAGGCTGAGGCCCTCTGTGCCGTGGGGCCTACCGCCCGCGCCTCAGGGCTGCGCAAGGACGTGCGTCAGGACCGGCCCTACCTGGTTTACGGCGACTACGCGGTCAAGGCCATTACACCGGAGGACTACGGCCTCAAACCTCTGGGCGACGTGTACGACAAGACCGTGGTCCGCCTCCTGGAGGTCGGCCAGTCGTTGGACCTCATCGAGCGGTGCCTGGAAGACATGCCGCCCGGGCCCATCACCAGCTTC
The DNA here is from genome assembly GCA_937122485.1 of uncultured bacterium. Classification (GTDB taxonomy): domain Bacteria; phylum Bipolaricaulota; class Bipolaricaulia; order Bipolaricaulales; family Bipolaricaulaceae; genus CAKZKH01. Next base: position 1,561 of record CAKZKH010000116.1, read on the forward strand.
CCCAAGATCCCGGCGTTGCTTGCCCACCTCAAAAAGGCGGCAGGGGAGGGGTTGGGCTGGCACGAGGCGCCCCGCGGGGAGGTCATCCACTACATCCGCCTGGAAGGCGGCCTGGACGAACCTTCGGTGTGGAAGGTCAAGGCTCCCACGTATTCGAACCTCATGAGCTGGAAACCGATGTTTGAGGACCAGGAAATTGCGGATATCCCCATCATCGCCGCCTCCATCGACCCCTGCATCTGCTGCATGGACCGGGTGCACGTGGTGCGGGAAGGCGGGGAGGCTTGGGTGACCAAAGAGGAGCTGTTGAAGCTGTCGTGGGAGAAGACGCGGAGGCTTACGAGATGAGCGCGCTGCAGGCCGTGTGGCAAGCCGCCGTGGTCCTCTTGGGGGGAGGGCTGGTGGGCATGGTGTACAAGGGTGTGGACCGCAAGATCGCGGCCCGAATGCAAGCCCGAATTGGGCCCCCGCTTCGCCAGCCTTTCTTAGACGTGGGGAAGCTGATGGTCAAGGAGGCGGTGGTACCCCGCACCGCGGTGGGTTGGTTGTTTGAGGCCATGCCGTTTTTGGCCGTGGTGGCTGCGGGCACAGCCCTGTTGTACTTGCCCTTGGGGCCGTTCGCACCCGTGTTGGGGGCGCACGGGGATGCGATTTTGGTGCTGTACCTCTTGGCGGTGCCGGCCCTGGCCATGGCCTTGGGCGGCTTCGCTTCCGGTTCCCCTTTGGCCACCGTGGGCGCGCAACGGGAAATCGTGATGCTCATGTCCTATGAGTTCCCGCTGGCCGTGGCCCTGGTGGGCGTGGCCTGGCGGCTGAGCTCCTTGGGAATTCAGCCCGCGTTTTCTTTGGGTACGATGGCGGCGCAACCCCTGTGGGGCCTGGTGGGGCCCCTGGGGGTCCTCGGGTTGGCCATCTTGTTTTCTTGCTTGCTCATTGTGACCCCGGCCGAGCTCTCCAAGATCCCGTTCGATATTCCCGAAGCAGAGACTGAGATTGCCGGGGGGCTGATGGTGGAGTACTCCGGGGTGTACTTGGCCCTCTTCTACTTGGCCGATGCGGTGAAGACCGTGGTCATGGCGGGGCTGGTGGTGGCCCTGTTTGTTCCCTTTGGTCTGGCCGCCGCTGTGGGGCTCAAGGGCGGGGCGGCCCAGGCCGTGGACACACTGTTTTTCCTGTTCAAGGTGTTGGTGGTGATGCTTGTGGCGGTGACCACGGTGCGGGTGGGGATGGCCCGGCTGAAGGTGGATCAGGTGGCCCGGGGCTTCTGGTTGCAGATCACCGCCGTGGCCGTCGTGGGTCTGCTGTTTCTCGTTTTGGACAAGGTGGTGATGGGATGATCCTCAAGACCCTGATCTCCCAGCTGCTCGCGCGGCCCGCCACCAACCGCTTCCCCGCCAAGTACATGCCCAAGTCGGTAACGCACTTCTTGACCAACGTGCAGGCCGGGAAAGCCAAGATCGTTCCTCCCGTGCCTGTGCCTCCCAAGTTCCGGGGGAAGATCGCCTACAACCGGGAGAAGTGCATTGGGTGCCAGCTGTGCATCCGGGTGTGCCCGGCCCAGGTGATCCAGTTTTTGCCGGAGGTGAAGAAGATTCGGATGCACGTGGCCCGGTGCACGTTCTGCGCCCAGTGCGTGGACGCCTGCCCGGTCGATGCCCTGGACGTAAGCCCTGACTTTTTGATCGCCGATACCAACCGCAGCTCCAAAGCCCTAACCGTGGAATAGCCCAAGGAACTTGCGGCCCTCTTTACCCGACGCTCACCCACCGCCGAGGGGAGGGAGGAGGGTGAGCACATCTCCGTCGGCCAAGGGTGTGCGCAAGCCGTCCTTATACTGAACCGAGACGCCGTTCACAAGGGCCGCGACGTGCCGGGCAATCTTGCCCTGGGCGTCGTACAGCCGCTCCCGTAGCCCGGGGTGACGCGCAACCAACGCGGCCAGGGCTCGGGCCACGTCCGCCCCTTGGGGAACGTCAAGATGGACCGGATGCTCGGGAAGCTCCTCCCGAAATGGGAAAAGCAAGTGAACCTCGACCTTCACACGCCGGCCCCCACGAGCTTGGCGGCAATCTCCCGGTGGCGGCACATGTGCCGGTACAGGCTTTCGTCTACGAACCGGCCGCCCCGCACGACGATCTTCCCGTTCACCATCACAAAGTCCGCGTACTGGGCGGCGCAGTGAAGGAGCGCAGCGACTGGATCCGCAGCCCCGGAGAACGCCAGCTCCCCTAGGTCAAACATCACCAGGTCTGCGCACTTGCCCACCTCGATCGACCCTAACTCCGCTTGGCGGTGGAGCACCTGAGCCCCGCCCAGGCTGGCCATCCGGAGGGCCGTGCGGGCGGGCATGGCCTCGGCCCCGTACTTCACCCGCGAAAGAAGCATGGCCTGCCGGGCCTCCCGGACCATGTTCGAGGAGTCGTTGGAGGCCGAGCCATCTACGGCCAGGCCCACCTTGACCCCCGCCTTGAGCATCTCCGGAATCGGGGCAATTCCTGAGCCCAACAGCATGTTGGAGCTCGGGCAGTGAGCTACCCCCACCCCAGCTCTGGCTAGCTTCTCAATATCTTGGGTGTTCACGTGGACCACGTGGGCCAGCCACACATCGCTTTCTAGCCACCCCAGCTTTTCGAGGTACTCCACCGGGCGCACACCGAACTTCTCCAGGCAGAACTGTTCCTCGTCCAGGGTTTCGGCGAGGTGGGTGTGCAAGAGCACGTTGTGCCTACGGGCGAGCGCCGCCGTCTCCTTCATCAACCGCGGCGTCACGGAAAAGGGAGAGCAAGGGGCCAAGGCGATGCGCACCATGGCCCCAAATGCAGGATCGTGATACTTGCGGATGAGCCGCTCGCTGTCTTCCAGGATCTCCTCTTCGGTTTGGACGACGTCCGCAGGGGGAAGCCCTCCTTGGTCCCGGGAAAGGGACATCGAGCCCCGGGTAGGATGGAAGCGAATGCCCACCTCCTGGGCGGCCTCGATCTCCACGTCGATGAGCTCCCGGTGCCCGCGGGGAAAGAGGTAGAGGTGGTCCGTGGTGGTCGTGCACCCGGAAAGAAGGAGCTCCATGCAGGCGACAATCGTGGAGACGTAGACCGCCTCTTCGTCGATGCCCCGCCAGCGCTCGTACAGGAACACCAGCCAGTCGAACAGTTGCTTGTCCTGGGCCCCGGGCACGGCCCGGAACAACGTCTGGTAGAAGTGGTGGTGGGTGTTGACCAGGCCGGGGATGATGACCTTGTCCTGGCCAGAGATGATCTCGTCAAACGGCCCTTTGGGAACCTTGCCCTGGCCCAGGGCCGCGATCCTGTTTTCCTCCACCAGGACCCATCCCCCGGCAAGTTCCCGCCCCTGGGCGTCCAAGGTGGCGATGACGTCCACGTCTTTGAACAGAACCCGGGCCATGCGCCCTCGCTTTACAGCCGCAAATCGGCCTTGTGGCAGTTCTCCAGGAACGCGGTGAGGAGCTGGATGGCCGCTTCGATATCGGCCTTGTGGGCCGCCTCCACCACGGTGTGGACGTAGCGGGTGGGCACGGAGATGGTGACCACGGCTGCCCCCTGGCGGGCCAACTGAATCGCCCCGGCGTCCGTTCCCCCACGGGGGAGGATCTCCATCTGATAAGGAATCTTGCGCTCTTCGGCCAAGGCTACCAGGAACCGCACCAATCCGGGATGGGAGATGCTCGCGGCGTCCTTCAGTTTAATGGCCACCCCCTTGCCCAACTTCGTGACCTGCTCGTGAGCCTGCACTCCCGGCATGTCGCAGGCCAACGTCACGTCCAACGCCACGCCGATGTCCGGGTCGATGGCAAAGGCGCTGGTGCGCGCGCCCCGCAAGCCCACCTCTTCCTGGACCGTGCCCACGAAATAGATGTCCGCCTGGTGGTTCTTGGCCCGCTTGAGGGCCTCGATCCCCACGTACACCCCCATTCGGTCGTCCAAGCTCTTGCCCGAGACGAGCTCGCCCACCTGGGCAAACGACTGGTGCAAGGTGACAGGGTCCCCGATACGCACCCGCTCCTTGACTTCTTTGCCTGGGAGTCCCACGTCCACGAACAGATCTTGGATCCGCACTTCCTTTTTCTTTTCCTCGTCGGTGAGGATGTGGATGGGCTTGGTGCCGATGAGACCGAGGAGCCGGCCGTTTTGGGTGTGGACCACGACCCGGGCGGCGATCAAGGTCCGGGGATCGAATCCCCCCACAGGTTCGATGCGCAAAAAGCCGTTCTCCTCGTCGATGTGGGACACAAGGAACCCGATTTCGTCCATGTGCCCAGCCACCACGACCTTCGGGCCCTTGCCCTTCTTGTGGGCCACCACGTTGCCCAGCCGGTCCACTTCGATTTCATCCACGCAGCCCGCGAGGGCCTCCTTGACGAGGGACCGGACTTCCTCCTCGCGGCCGGGGATCCCCGCCGCTTCCGAAAGCTTTGCCAACAGCTCCAACTCCGCCTCCTTTCGCGGTTCATGGTAATCCTACCTCCGCGCGGCCACAACTTCGCCTCGCCCGGAAGAAGGGCTACAATGGACGAGAAAGGAGGAGGTTTGATCCCTCTGCGCGACTACAGGCCCAGCGGGGCTACGCCTTACATCACCGTGGCCCTCATCCTCCTCAATTTGGGAGCGTTCTTCTACACGCTCACCTTCAGCGACTCCAACCTGGTCCGCCTGGATCGGTGCATTTGGGAACAGACGTTTGGCCAACCTGCCCCGGGGTACAGCGCTTCCCTGTACCGCCGGTTCGGGGTGGGCTGCCTGTACCCGGTGACGGAGCGGGACGCTTTCGTCATTCAGTACGGGTTGATCTCCGCGGAGTTCTTGTCCGGAAAGGACCTGCCTCCCTACGTGGATCCCTTGCCCATTTGGGTCACCCTGGTAACCGCCATGTTTCTCCACGGGGGCTGGCTCCACCTCCTGGGCAACATGTTGTACCTCTGGATTTTCGGGGACAACGTGGAGGCGGCCATGGGCCGGGTGCGGTTTGTCCTGTTCTACCTTCTCTGCGGGGTGGGAGCAGCGTTCCTGCAGATGGCGGTGATGCCCCGGTCCACCGTGCCCATGATCGGGGCCTCCGGAGCGATCGCCGGGGTGTTGGGGGCCTACCTCGTGCTGTTCCCTTGGGCTCGGGTACTCACGCTGGTGCCTCTCTTCTTCTTCCTCCAGCTCGTGGAGGTTCCGGCACTCCTCTATCTTGGGGCCTGGTTTGCCCTCCAGCTCTTCTCGGGGATGGTGGATCTCGGGGGCGTGCAAGGGGTGGCGTGGTTTGCCCACATTGGGGGATTTCTCACCGGGGCCGTTCTGGTGCTCTTGCTGAAGAAGCGGCACGTGGTGCCGGGCCTGGTGGCGTGGCTCCGGGGACAAGGGCCGATGTAGGCAGCAGTGGCACAGGTCCTGGGCATTGACGAAGCAGGCCGGGGGGCGGTGTTGGGTCCCCTCGTGTTGGCCGGAGTGTTGGTCCACGAGGCTGAACTTCCCCAACTCAAGGGCCTGGGGGTGCGCGACTCCAAGGCCCTTCCCCGTGGGCGTCGTCCGGCCGTGGCCCGGGCCGTGGCCCGACTTGCCCGGGTCCGCGCCGTGGTCATTTCTTCAGCGGCGATCGACCGAACGAACCTCACAGAGTTGGAGTTCCAAGGGGCGATGAAACTCATCGCGAACCTCCGACCAAGCCTCGTGGTGCTCGATCCCCCGGTGGGGCCGCGTGCCTTGCCGGGCTTTCTCGACCGTTTGGCCCGGTGCACGGGCCTGCCCCGAACTCAGGTTTCCTCGTTTCCCAAGGCCGACCGGGATCACCCGGCTGTGGCCGCGGCCTCGGTGGTGGCCAAAGTGGTGAGGGACGGGTACATCGAGGCCCTAAGGTCCACGTACGGGTTCGGAGGGTGGGGCTACCCTGGCGAGCCGGCGGTTGAACAGTTTCTCGTTCGCTGGGTCAGAGAGCGAGGGGAGCTTCCCCCGATCTGCCGAAAGCGCTGGTCCACGGTTCTCCGCCTGG
>CAKZKH010000117.1 GCA_937122485.1 uncultured bacterium
AATTTCCTGGATCAGGTCCGCACTCCCGGGAACCTCGGGCGCCAGGGTGACCAGGCGCACAACGCTTCTTACCCTTTGGAGGAGGTGGCGGAATGCTTCGAGGGCCTGGGGTGTGGGGGAGAGGAAGTGGCGTTCCGGCAGGGCCCCGGCCTTAGCGGGGTTGAGGAACGGCCCTTCCAGGTGAACGCCCAGGACGCCTGGGACCTCAGCCAATGTAGCGCAGGCGCGCTCCAGCTCGTCCCAAGGGGCCGGGGGCAGGGTGGCCACCAGGCTTGTGGTCCCAAATTGGGTGTGGAATTGCACAGCTTTCCAGGCCTGTTCGGGGTCCCCCAGGCTGAGGTCACCTCCCCCTCCCCCGTGCACGTGGAGGTCAACAAACCCTGGGGAGAGGAAAAGCCCCTGGGCCTCGAGGACCTGGGCTTTGCGCGGCGGGTCCAGGGCTCCCAGGGCGGCGATCTTTCCTCCCTCAACAAGGCAATCACCCTCTTGGACGGTTCTGGGGAGGACTAGGCGGGCCTGGCGTATCCACAGGCTCATCGGGCTAGCCAAGTCCCGCGGCCCACCAGGGCGTTGCGCAGCTCCACGTTTTGCAGCTGAACACCTTCGTCCACCACGCAGCCTTCGAGCACACAGCCTTCGATGCGACAGGGCCCCAAAACCACGGAGCGCTCCACGTGAGACTCCTTGACCTCGGCTTGGGGATGAATCCAGGGCTTTCCTCCCGTATATCGGAGGTGGGCCTGGATGAAGCTATCTCGGTCGCCGATGTCAAACCACGCCGAGGAGAACACAAAAGCTTCGATGGGTTCGCGGTGGAGAAGCCAGGAGAGGAAGTAGCCGGGGGCGTCGTGCCCTTTGGGGACTTCGCTCAAGAAAGGTCGAAGGAGGGCCAGCACCCTCCGGGGGAAGAGGTAGCAGGCCGTGCTGACCAAGCTCGAGGCCGGTTGTTCCGGCTTTTCTTGGAATTCCACAACTTGTCGGCCTTGAACCCGGGCCACGCCGTACCGGCGCCGAGCCTTGGCCGGGTCGGCGATGTCGTACAGGGCCACAAGGGTGGGGCCGCGGAAGGCCCGAACAAAACTAGAGAAGTCCAGCTCAAGGAGGTTGTCCCCGCCCACCACCAGGAGGTCGTCGTCCAGGTTCAGGGTGTCCACCACGTGGGCTAGAGCGCCCATTGCGCCCAGCTTTTCCTCCTCCGCGCGGGTCTCTTCGACCACGAGGTGGACGTTGCGGCGGCTTGCCCAGACCTCAAACTGGGGAGCAAACCGGCGGTTCACCGACACCACCGGCTTTCCCGGCGGCAGTTGGTCCAAAATCCAATCCAAAATCGGTTTTCCTGCCACAGGAAGCAAGGGCTTGGGCCGGTCGAAGGTAATGGGCCAAAGCCGTCTAGCATAGCCCCCAGCCAAAACGACTGTTTGCACGCTGTCATTATCCCTCAACAGGGCTGTTGGCCCCAAGACCTGGCGTTGCTGGGGTCGACCCGGTGGGCTAAGGTCGGCGATCGATGAGGACGCTTGCGGTCATTGTGGCTGCTGTGCCTGTGGCCGTCCTCGCCTTCTTCTTCGTTCAGGACCTCTGCAGCGGAGTGGTCGCGCCCTACCGCTGGGCGCCCGCGCCCCATCCCCAGTACCCTGAACTGGGGCTACCTTGGGCCATGGGCCCGGTGGACAACCCGGGGGATTGGTTGCCCAACGGCCTGGACTCGGCCGATGTGAACGGGGATGGTCTCCCCGATCTTCTCGTGAATTACGAGTGGACAGGGAGGATTCGGGTTGTCTTTCATCCGGGCGCTCAACTGAGAAACAATCAACCCTGGCCTGCTGTGGATCTCGGTTGGTTTCCCAACGCCGAGAACGCCGCGTTTGGAGATCTAGACGCAGACGGAACCGTGGACGTGATCGTGGCCCAAGGCGTGGAGCACCACGGCGCTCCTTCCGGTCTGCGCGTCCTTTGGGGCCGACGCCTCCTCTCTCCCCCAACGAACCCTTGGCGAGGGTACTGGGAGGACGGCGGCCTTTTCCCTGCCAGCACGGGTTTGGGCCACTACCTGGCCGTCAAAGTCGCGGATGTTGACGGGGATGGGTGGCCGGACGTGGTCGCGGGAGGCCGAGCCGACCGCACCGCCGGCGGACCCAAAACGGCGCAAGCTTTGAAGCATGCTCGTTGGGCAGGGCTGCGGTGGTTCCGCAACCCGGGGGGAATGGGCCTGGATCCCCGCAATCTCGCCCACTGGGGGATCTACGGCATCGCCCCCCGCATCCCCAGCGGCCACGGTTTCGTTCTGGCCGATCTGAATGGAGATGGGTTCGTGGATCTGGTGGTCAACAACGCCGATTGGGACACGTTGGAAGAGGAGGAGGCTGTGCTCGTGTACTGGAACCCGGGCACGGAGCGGATCTATGCTGAGACCTGGCCTTGTACTGAGCTTTACCGCTCCCCGGAGTTCTACGGCAAGGAGCAGGTTGCGGTGGGAGACCTCGACGGGGATGGTTTTCTGGACGTAGTGGGGCAGTCCCAAGCCTGGGTCCACGTGTTCCGGCAAGAGCCTGGGAGGCGGTTTCGGCACGAACGGATCGCCAAGCACCCGGCCCTCCGCTGGCGGTCGCGCCCCATCGCCCTTGCCGACCTCAATGGCGATGGTCACCTTGACATCGTGGGAGCAGCGATCCATCGCGACGGTTTCCTCCCCAAGGACGTGGCCGCCGTATGGTGGTTGGAGCAGACGCCGCAGGGCTGGGTACCCCACGTGATCAAGTGGGGTTCCGGGTTCTTCGGCCTGGGGACCTTCAACGGGGAAAAGTGGGACCAAATCCTACCGATGGACGTCGATGGGGATGGGGATTTGGACCTGGTGGCCAATGTGGAGGAGTTCAACCGGCTCCGGTCGGTTCTCGCTGTGGTGTGGTTCCGTAACCCCGGAGCTCTCTCCCGGCCCGGAACACCCGGTGGGGACGTGGGCGTTGGCCGGCGAGGGCGGGAAACCAGATGCTCCAAGTCGGCAACCTCCCGCTGCGACGCTCGCAGCCCTGGGTGCGGCCAAGGGCTGCAGCAAGCGGACCTAGGTCTTTGATCGGTCGGGGTGGGGGCTGGCAGGCTCGTGTAGTCATTCGCTCACAGCGTTGGCGGCGATTACCTTCGCGTACCAGTGAGCGCTGGCTTTGGGTATGCGTCGCTGATTGGTGAAGTCCACGTACACAAGCCCGAACCGCTTGGTGTACCCGTGGGTCCACTCGAAGTTGTCTAGAAGCGTCCAGACGAAGTACCCGCGCAAAGGCACGCCTGCTTGCAGAGCTCGATGGCTTTGGAGGAGGTGGGCCTTGAGGTACGCGATTCTCTGCGGGTCGTTGATCGTTCCACCGCTGCCCAGGGAATCGGGGAAGGCCGCACCGTTCTCGGTGACGTACAGGGCGGGGATTCTGTAGTCCCGGTGGAGGCGGACGAGCAAGTCGTACAGCCCCTGAGGGAAAATCTCCCAATCCATCGCCGTTCTCTCCGAACCCTCGACCCTGACGTGTCCAACTTGGAGGGGGTTCTCCGTGGGGTCGTGGCGAACCACGGAGCGGGTGTAGTAGTTGACCCCGAGGAAATCGAGTTTCTGGAAGATCAAGGCCATGTCCCCCGGGCGAACGACGCCATCCAGGGGCGCGTGCAGGGCCCCCATGTCCGGGGGATAGGAACCCACAACCACAGGCTCCAAGAACCAACGGTTCCTGAATCCATCGGCTCTTTGGGCGGCCGCTTGGTCTTCGGGGGAAGGGGTCTGGGGGTACACGGGGTTGAAGTCCAAGGTGATCCCCACTTGAGCGTCCCTGTTGCGGTCGCGGAGGACCTGCACCGCCAACCCGTGGGAGAGGAGCAGGTGATGGGAGGCCGTGACGGCCAGCCGCATGTCGCGGAGCCCGGGAGCGTGTTCCCCCCACCCGTAACCCAGCCAGCTCATGACCCACGGTTCGTTGTGGGTGATCCAGAAGGTGACCCGGTCCGCGAGGCGGCCCGCGACCACCGCGGCATAGTCGGCAAAGAAGTAGGCCGTGTCCCGGTTGGCCCAACCCTCTCGCTCCTGCAACGCCAGGGGCAGGTCCCAGTGGTACAGGGTTAGGAAGGGCTCGATCCCAGCGTGGAGAAGCTCGTCCACCAACCGGTCGTAGAAGTCCAGACCGAGCGGGTTGGCGGGTCCACGGCCGTTGGGGAGAACACGGGGCCAGGACACGGAGAACCTGTAAGCCTTGAGACCCAGAGCCTTCATCAGAGCTACGTCTTCTCGGTACCTGTGGTAGTGATCGCAGGCCGCATCACCCGTGTGCCCGTGGGCAATGCGCCCAGGCAGGCGAACAAACTGGTCCCAAATGGAAAGCCCCTTCCCGTCCTTGTCCCAAGCGCCCTCAATTTGATAGGCAGAGGTCGCGGTTCCCCAAACGAATCCTTCTGGGAATGTGAGGTCCTGGTTCATCGGTTCTCCTTTCCTGGCCCGTTGGGGGCACTCCCCCAGCAAGCCCGTTCCTTCTTGGCAAAGTGCTCCCGCAGCTTTTCGTACCCCCGGGTTGTGGAGGGGACATCCAACTCCTCCAGGGCCCACAGCACGGCTCCTGCCACGGGTTCCACGTCCAATCTCCGCACCTGTGCCCGAGGGACAGCCTGGCGGATCACATCGGTGGCGGTATCCACAAGGAGGGGGCCCTTGCCTCGGAACACGCTTCCCGCGAGGACGACCTCCACGTCAGTTTCCGCAAGGTCCAGTCGTCGGATGATGGCCACCGCTGTGACGCCCACTTCTTTTCCTATTTGGACAACCAGCCCTTGGGCCACGTCGTCACCGTCGCCCGCGGCCTCGAACAGGAGGGGTACCAACGTGTGCAGCTTCTGCCAGTCAAGTTTCGCGGGGAGACCGAGGCTGAGCTGGTACAGTTCATCGATCAGCTGGGGAACAGAAGGGACCCCAAGAGCCTGGAGGACCAGGGGTTGCAGCTTTGTGGGCCGGCCCCGCCCGTCCCAGGCCCGGCACACCAACCGAATCATTTCCTGGGCGATCTGGGTGCCGCCGCCCCAGTCGCCGGACATCCACCCAAGCCCTGGCAGGCGGAACGTCGTTCCCGAGGGACTTATCCCTGCCGCGTTGAAACCCGCTCCGCACACCACCACGACCCCCCAGGTCCTGGTCGTGCCGGCCCTTAGGGCAATCAGGGTGTCGTTTTCCACCCGGACCCGCTGGGCCAGCCCCAACCCCTGAACCGCGGGGATGAGGAGTTGGAAGTCCCTTGGGAGATCGGCCCCGGCCAGGCCGAGGACGGCCTGGTCCACCGGGGGCCTCACACCCCCCGCGCGCAGGGCCTGATGAGCGGCTCTGGCCATCTCTTCGAGGGCAGCCTGCAACCCCACCACCTGGTGGTTGCCTGGTCCGGCCCGACCCTCACCGGCCACCCGGCCGGTCTCGTCGGCCACAACCGCGGAAGTTTTGGACGCTCCCGCGTCCACTCCCAGCACGTACCTCACGGCCTACCCCTTGGGAAGTAGGGACGGTTGGCTTTCTCCAGGGCTTTCCATAGTTTGCGAGCCACGTCGTGGGAGGGAACCAAGGGATGGGCGAGAAGGGCCTGCACGGCCAACCGGGGGTTGCCGGTCATAGCCGTCTGCACGGTCAGTTCCTCGTAGGCCTTGACCGCCTGGATCAAGCCCCGGACTCGGCTGGGGGCAGGAGACAGCGGCAGGGGGTGGGCCCCGGTTCGCCCCACGACCGAAGGAACCTCCACCACGCTGTGCGGAGGCAGGTCCGGCAGAGCACCCCTGTTGGGTACGTTCACGATTAGGGTTCGCTTTGCGTCGTTGTGGAGGGCGGAGATCAGCCCGACCGCGGCCGTGGAATACAGGGCGCCCCCGCGCTTCTCCAGCAGGGGCGGTTTGTGGCGAACCTCGGGGTCGGCGTAGAGCTGAAGAAGCATACGCTCTGTTTCTTGGACCTGTTCGGCACGGGTGCGGGGGGCTTGCCGCTGTTCAGCCAGCACCTGGTCGTGGTGGTAGTAGTAGCGGAGGTAGTAGTTGGGGATGAGTTCCAGATCTTCCAGGAGTTCGGGGGTGAAAGGATACGGTTTGGCTCGAGCCTCGGCGATGGCGGCGCGGAGTACCTCGGACCACACATCTTCTCCGTCGGCCTTCGCCCCCCGAACCCAACTGAGGTGGTTGAGTCCCAAGTAGTCCAACGTAAGGCTCTCTCCTGGGATGCCCAACCGTCCTGCCAGGTCCCGCTGCATGACCGGGGGCACGTTGCACAGCCCGATGACGTTGGTCTTGCTGTGGGTAGCTACGGCTTCGGTGATCAGCCCCGAGGGGTTGGTAAAGTTGATCAAGAGAGCCTGGGGAGCTAGGCGCTCCATGGCCCACGCCACCTCCAAAACGGCGGGGATGTTGCGCAGGGCCGAGGCGAACCCTCCCGGCCCGGTGGTCTCCTGACCTACCACCCCAAACTCCAAGGGAATGCGCTCATCCACCACCCGCATGGCCATCCCCCCCACCCGGACCTGGGTAATCACGTAGTCGGCTGCGTCCAACGCTTCCGAGAGATCCTGGGTGAGGGTGATCTTCGTGGTCAGTTGAGCGCGCTGGAACATGCGGTGGGCCAGTCCTCCCACCACCTCCAGCCGCCGAGGGTCGATGTCCATGAGGACAAGCTCGCCCAGGGGGAGGTCCCCCTGGTGCGAGATGAACCCCTCCACGAGCTCCGGGGTGTAGGTGCTTCCCCCGCCGATGACCGCCACCTTCAGGTTTTTGGAGGGCATGTCACAGGGAATTGTCCTGAAGAAAGGTCCACAGTTCGTCCAGCAGGCAGAACGCCAGGCAGGTCACGGTGTCCGCGCCACCGTAGTAGATGGCGATCCGGCCGGTGCCCGCATCGGCCAAAGCTGCGGTGGGGAAAACCACGTTGGGGACGTCTCCTACGCACTCGTAGATTTCCCGGGGGTTGAGGAGGTAGGGCCGTGTGCGGTAGATGACCTTCCAGGGGCGGTCCAGGTCCAACAGGGCTGCCCCGAAGCTGTACACGAACCCGTTGCACGACGTCAACACCCCATGGTAGAAGAGAAGCCAGCCCTCGCTTGTCTCCAGGGGGATGGGACCAGCACCGATCTTGGTGGACTGCCAGGAGTTGGGGACGGTCCCCATCACGTGGCGGTGCTTCCCCCAGTGGACAAGGTCGGGGCTTTCGGAGTAGAAGATGTCCCCGAACGGGGTGTGACCGGGGTCACTGGGCCGGCTGAGCATGGCGTACTTCCCCCGGATTCGCCGGGGGAAGAGCACCCCGTTGCGGTTGAACGGAAGAAAAGCGTTTTCCAGCTGATGGAAGGTGAGGAAATCGTAGGTGTAGGCCATCCCAATCGTGGGACCATGGTACCAATTGCACCAGGTCAGGTAGTAGCGGTCCTCGAGCCACACCAGGCGGGGATCGTAGCCGTACACGAACTCTCGGATTTCCTGATCCCCAGAGGCGAAGGCGATGCGGTGGGGGGAGATATTCCAGTGCAGGCCGTCCTCGCTCTTTCCCGGATGGAGCTGCATC
>CAKZKH010000118.1 GCA_937122485.1 uncultured bacterium
GTCCTTTTGGCCTCGTCCCGCACGAAAACACCTTGGGGGTCTTGCAGGAAGGCCTGGGCGTGGACGCGGAAAGCCTGGCGCAGGCGAGCAAACCGGGCCAGGTCTGGCTGGGTGAAATGCCACAGGGCGGAAAGCCAGGGGTTGGAGTCGCAGGACCGCACGGCCTTGTGGACCACGCGGCGAAACTCCCCCAAGCCCACAGGAACCCCATCCGTTCGCAGCGCCTGGACCAGGGAATCATCCCAGCTCGCGTACTCGGCGTCCTCGTTGAGGACCGGGCCTCCCAGGTCCAGAAGCACGGCGCGGATAGGGCTCACCGGAGCTCGCTTCCTGCCTGAACACTCTACAGCTTGTACCCCAACTTGCGCAGGAGGGCCTTGCGCTCGGCCTGTTCTTTTTCTCCCTCCACGCCCTTGGTCTTGACCCCGTCGACGACGCCCAACACACCCCGGCCCTGCTCGGTTTCGGCCACGATGACCTCCACGGGGTTGGCCGTGGCGCAGAAGATTCGGCACACCTCGGGCACGCTCTTCACCGCGTTGAGGACGTTGATGGGGTACATGCCTCGCATGCAGATGATGAAAACATGGCCGCAGGAGAGGGCCAGGGCGTTGGACTTGGCCAGCTCGGTGAGCTCCGGATCGGTGCCGGACCAGCGCACCAACGCCGGTCCACTCGACTCGCAAAAGGCTATTCCGAACTTGGCCCCTGGCACCGCTTGCACCATCGCCTCGTGCAGGTCCTCCACGGTCTTGATGAAGTGGGATTGGCCCAAAACGATGTTCACATCATCCGGTTTCTTGATCTGGACGACTTTGACTTCCACGGCTGACCTCCTTCAACTTGGCCAGAACTCCTTGGCGTTCGCATAAAACCAGGCCTTCGCGCAGGGCCACTTCCACCACGCCCCAGCGCTCGGCCAGAGCTTGTTGAGCTTCCTCCACGGTGTAGGGGAAGGGATCCACACCGATGCCCAGGCCCAGGGGCAAAAAGCGGAAGATACGATCCTGAAAACGCGCTTCGGCGTGGGAGAGGAGGATGAGAACGTCGGCGTCGCTGGCGGGTGTGCAGTCCCCCCGGGCCAGGGAGCCAAACACCACCACAGCCAAGACGTCGCTGTTTTGGGCCAGTTCCTGGGCCCAGGCTTTCAGCCTGTGCAGCACCTCTTCCCGATCAATTCGCCAAACTTTGGTGCTCACAGTACTCCACCACCTCGGCTGCCCAGGTCAGGGCTTCCTGGGCCTCGGCTTCGGTGTACTGGGCAAAGGCCGGCCCCGCAGGGTGGGCGTGGGGACAACGGGTGGGCACGTAGTGGCGGTCCAAAGCGCGCCCTGTGTTTAGAAGATCGGGTGAGGGGCGGACGTGTTCGGGGAGGGAGAGGAGAAGCTCTGTGACCGAGTGGCCCCAGGCCACTTGGCCGTGTTTCATGTGCAGCGCTTTGGCGGCGGCTTCGGCCGCTTGATGGGCAGCAAAACAGGCCCAAGCGTAGTCCCCCATGGCCAGGCTGCGCTGGGCATGACCCAAATTGGCCTTGGCTTGCTCCAACCAGTCCCGGTACCGGTTCATCCCACGAGCGGCGCCTCCCGCCTCAGCTTGTACCGCTCGAACACCAGTTCCACTTCTTTTCCCAGGGTGCGAAACTCCACGGGCAGCCGTCGGTCCCCCAGGTGGGCCAGGCAACCCACCCGGTTGGGGGCGATTTCCTCCACGGTGAGGATGTAGCTTAAGGGGGCTTCCCTGTCCTCCTGCACCGCTTCCAGGGCCCCGCCCTTGGGCCGCACCGACATCCGCATTCCCCCCCGGTACGTGGAGTAAATCCCGCAAACAGAGTCCAGAAGCTTCTCCCAGCGGACGAAGGGCAGCTTGGCGGGGTCCTCCCCCAAAGCCAGGGCCAACGCCACTTGGGCGATCTGGCCCATGGGGTAGCCCGAACCGTTGGCGAGCACGGCCACACCCAAGCCCCGCTCAGGCACAAACCCCAGGTAGGCCGTGTACACCAGGACGCTTCCCCCGTGCCCCACAAGGGAGTACCCCAGAAACGGCTGGACCATGAGCCCGTAGGCATAAAGCGGAACTACAAGGTCCCCGAAGAAGGAAGGGTGAGGTTTGTGAGGCAAAGGCACCCGCGGCTGAATCATCTGCTTGTACGAGGCCCGACGGATGAGGGGCTCCCCTTGGCGGAGGAACAAGGCCAGGTACTTCGTCAGCTCTGAGACGGAGGAGACCAAGCCGCCATCGCTTCCGATGGGGATGGGCATGGCTTTGCCCGGTCTGGGCGTCGCTTGGGAGGGAATCACGTACGGCGTGGCCCATTCCACCCCAGGGGTGGGTTCCTCGCCCAAGAAGAAGCTCTTTTCCATGCCCAAGGGCTTCAAGATCTCCTCTCGCACGTACTCCCGGAACGGCTTGCCCGTGAGTTTCTCCACGATACCCCCCAGGAGAATGTAGCCTTCATTGAGGTAGAACCAGCGTTCACCGGGCCGGGTTTCCACCCAGTCCTCGGCCCCGTTGAGCCAAGCCAGAAAATCGTCGACCGAGCTCAGGGGGAGGAACTGTCCGCTTGTGCCCTGGGCGTAGCGGATGAGGGCCTCGGCGTAGGCCAAGGCGGGCAGGCCCGAGGTGTGGGTCAGCAGGTGGTGAACGCGCACGGGCTCCCCGAAGGGGTGGAGGCGCAAGTCCAAGAAGCGGTGAACGGGGTCCTCGAGGTTGAGGGCCCCTGCTTCCTCCAGCTTGAGCACGGCCAGGGCCGTGAAGGACTTGGTCACGCTCCCGATCCCGTAGAACGTGTGGGGCGTGGCAGGAAGTGCCTTTTCCACGTCCCGGAACCCGTAGCCCCGGGCGTACACCGCCTCCTCGCCCTCGATGAGGGCCAGGCTCACCCCTGGCAGGCGGGTCTTTCGCATCCGTTCTTGGATGAACTCCTCAAGCTGCTTCCAGTCGAAGTTCATCTGGTCCTCCTTGGAGTCGAATGGACCACGGAGGGCTGGCCCAGGCGAAAGGACTTCACGGGGATCAGTCGATCTTCGAACAGTCGCTGGAACCCGAAGCCCGGGGCCTGCGGGTCGGGAAGCACCCTCCACGGGGCGCGGATGGACGAGGCCCCTTCGGCCACAATCCACGACTCCGGGCGGTGTCCGGTGTCCAAGTCCCGGAAGGCGATGTTGGGGTGGGCGAGGGCAAAATGAACCGCCGCCGTAGCTGAGAGGTTCGATTCCACCATGCTCCCGATCATGCAAGGGATCCCTCCGGCCTGGCAGATGCTGGCGATCTCCAGCGCCCGCACAAGGCCTCCCGCCTTCATGAGCTTGATGTTCACAAAGTCCGCGGCTT
>CAKZKH010000119.1 GCA_937122485.1 uncultured bacterium
CGGGCCTTCTCCACCACGTACCGGGCCACTTCGGGCCTGTCGCAGGTGGGGTTGGTGTTGGCCATAAGGGACACGGCCGTAAACCCTCCTCGTACGGCTGCCGCTGAGCCCGAGGCCATGTCCTCCTTTTCGGGGAACCCGGGATCGCGGAAGTGGGCGTGGAGGTCGACAAAGGCTGGCAAGGCCGTCCGCCCCGCGCCTTGGAGGACCGGCACGCCTTTGAGATCCAGCTCGGGCCCCACCGCGGCAACCCGGCCCTCCCGGATGAGGAGGTCCCCGCGAACAAACGTGCCCTCCGGGCCGACGAGGCGCACGTCGGCAATACCTAGCGAACCTAAATCCTCAGTCGTTCTCCGCAATAAAAGCACCGGTACTCTTTCGTCTCCTGGTGAAGCAAAGTGAAGATGGACTGCAGGCTGGGCTCGGTGGAGGTAATGCACCGGGGGTTCTTGCAGCGGAGCAGGTTCACCACCCGCTCAGGCAACCCCACTTTGACCTTCTTCTTGACCACCCCGTCTTCGATGAAGTTGACGGTGATGTTGGGGTCGAGCAGCCCCAGGGCCGCCAAATCCAAGTCCAACGCCCCGGAGACCTTGATCATGTCCTTGCGGCCCAGTTTGGTGCTGGGCACGTTCATGAGCAAAGCCACAGGGTAACCGGTCTCCTCAAGCTTCAGTTCCCTAAAGATTTTGAGGCCCCGCCCGGCCTGGATGTGGTCGAGCACAATGCCCTTGTGAATGGCGTCCACCCGGAGCATCAGGTCACCCCCAGGATGCTGGCGATGAGGGCCATGCGGGCCAGGACCCCCAGCCGAGCCTGCTGGAAGTACACCGCCCGCTTGTCCTGGTCCACTTCGTAGGCGATCTCGCTCACCCGCGGCAAAGGGTGCATCACAATGGCGTCTTCCTTCATCTCCCGCAGCCGGTCCCGTGTGAGCACGTAGAAGTCCCGCAGGCGGATGTAGTCCTCCTCGTTGAAGAACCGCTCCTTCTGGACTCGCGTCATGTACAGGACGTCCGCTTCCCCCAAAGCCCCCTCCATGCGCTCGAGTTCCCGCACCTCCACCCGACCCAAATTTTTCACCTCTTCCTTGACGGTGTCGGGGAGGCGGAGCTCCTCCGGGGAGATGAGGACAAAGCGGTTGTCTTTCCGGCAGGCCAGGGCTTTGATGAGGGAATGAACGGTGCGACCGTAGCGGAGGTCGCCACAGAAGGCCACGGTCAGGCCTTCAAGTCGGCCTCTGTACTCCCGGATAGTGAACAGATCCGTCAGGGTTTGGGTGGGGTGTTCCCGGGCTCCATCGCCCCCGTTGATGATGGGGACAGGAGAATGAAGCGCGGCCAGTTTGGCCGCGCCCTCCTTGGGGTGACGCATGACGATGATGTCGGCGTACCCCGCCACCGTGCGGATGGTGTCGGCCAGGGACTCCCCCTTGGCTGCTGAGCTCGTCTGGGGGTCGGCCACGGTGATGATTTGTCCCCCCAAACGGAGCATGGCCGCCTCAAAGGACAGGCGGGTACGGGTGCTGGGCTCGAAAAACAACGTGGCCAACAGCTTTCCCCTGCAAGCTTGGGCGTAGGCAGCGGGGTCACGGTGGATGGCACGGGCCAGGTCGAGCAGGGCGTCGTACTCCTGAGGGGAAAAGTCCAAGGCATCTACAAAATGACGACCCAGGAAGGCGTTCCCCTTGTTGGCGCTCATCCTGGGCCTTGATTGTACAGGGAAGAGTGGAAGGGGGGCAACTCCGGGGAGGGTCACTCCCACTCGATCGTAGCCGGGGGTTTGCTGGTGATGTCGTACACCACGCGGCCGACCTCAGGCACGCGGCGGGTGATCCGCGCGGCCACGCCGTCCAAAAAGTCGTGGGGGAGGCGGGCCCAGTCCGCCGTCATTCCATCTTGGCTTGTGACCGCGCGCAGGGCCACCACATACCCGTACTTGCGTTCGTCCCCGGCCACACCCACGCTGCGCAGGGGGGTGACCACAGCCAACGCCTGCCAAACTTCGCTGTACAAACCGTGTTCGCGCAGGGCGTGGATGAACTCGTGGTCCACATGCCGGGCGATGTCCAAAGCCTCGGGGGTCACTTCCCCCAAGATGCGCACGGCCAGGCCTGGACCAGGGAAAGGGTGGCGGAGGCAGATGGAGTTCGGCAGGCCCAGCACGCAACCCAGCGCCCGCACTTCGTCCTTGAACAGCCAGCGCAAGGGCTCCACAAGCTCAAAGCCCAGCTCGGCCGGCAGCCCCCCCACGTTGTGGTGGCTCTTGATCTTGGCGGCCCCTTGGGAGCCTGCAGACTCGATCACGTCCGGGTAAAGCGTGCCTTGGGCCAGGAAGCGGAAATGCCCAAGGCGGGCGGCTTGCTCGCGGAACACGTCGATGAAAGTCGCTCCGATGGCCCCCCGCTTGGCCTCCGGGTCCACGAGGCCCTTCAGGGCCGTGAGGAACCGCGCGGAGGCGTCGACCACGTGCAGCTGCACACCCAGCCCGCGCAGGGCCTGCTCCACTTCCTCCCGCTCCCCAAGGCGCAACAGGCCGTGGTCGACAAACACCGCCCTGTGCTCCACCCCGGCCTGGACCAGGAGCAGGGCGAGAACCGAGGAGTCCACACCCCCGGAGGCGGCAAGGATCACCCGGTCCCTTCCCACCCGGTCCCGGACTTCCCGCGCAAGCTCGTGGGCGATGTTTTCCGGCGTCCACGATCGATCCACCCCTGCCCAGTCCAGGAAACGTTCCAAAATTGCTTGGCCGTGCTCGGTGTGGGCAACCTCGGGGTGGAACTGAACCCCGAACATGCGGCGATCCGGGGAACTCAGGGCCGCCACAGGGCAATCCGAGGTCGAGGCCTCCACCTTCCAACCCGGCGGAACCTGGCGCACCGTGTCTCCGTGGCTCATCCAGACCGTGAAGGGAGTAGACACCCCCGAAAACAGGGGGCCTTGGGCGCAAGTGAGCTGAGCCCGACCGTACTCCCGCACCCAACCGGGCACCACCTGGCCTCCGTGCACCTGAACCAGGAGGTGCATCCCGTAGCAGATGCCCAAGATGGGGAGGTGGGAACTCCACAGGCGGGGATCGGGGCGGGGAGCGTGGGGGTCGGTGAGCGAGGCCGGAGAGCCAGAGAGCACGAGGGCTTGAGGTTTGTGGGCCAGGACGTGTTCCCAGGGAGAGGAGCCGGGGAGGATGACGGAGAAGGTCCGCAGTTCCCGAAGCCGCCGGGCAATGAGCTGGGTGTACTGGGAACCAAAGTCCAACACCACTACCGCCATGCTGGAGGGACTATATCCGCAGGCGGAGGGGGTTCACAAAGGGCGGTAGAGGTTTAGGCCAGTTCCACCACGGTGACGCCGTCGCCGCCTTCTTCAGGGGGAGCGAGGAAGAACGTCTTGACGTGGGGAGCTCGGCGCAAGTAGGCGTGCAGGGCCTGGCGCAGGGTTCCGGTTCCTTTGCCGTGCACGATGCGGCCGGTGCCGAGCCCGGCCCGAACAAGCTTGTCCAACCACAGCTCCACCTCCCGCTCGGCCTCGGCCACCGTCAACCCCCGCACCGAGATTTCCAGGGAAATTTGGTCCACAAAGGGGAGCGCCATCCCCGGAACCCGGGAGACCTCTTTCCCTGGGGCTTCCGCTGCTTGGAGGGCTTCGGGAGGCAACTCCACCCGGCGCCCCTTGATTTCCACTTCCACGCGGTCCCCGTGGACCTTGCGAATCGTGCCCACTGCGCCTGTGCTCTTGACTTTCACGAACGCCCCTTCTTCCACTTTCAGGGGTTTGGCAGGGGGTTGAGGAGGCCGGGGCAGTTGGGCCGCCCGCTTTTCCACCTCGTGCAGGATCTTCTTGCGCTCTTCAGTGGACTGGGTGGCTCGGGCCTGGGCGATGAGTTCGCCCAGTTCCTTGCGGGCCGCCCGGATTTCCTCCTCCAGGCGGGAGAGTTCCCTTGTGAGGGCTTGGGCTTTCTTTTCCTTGAGGACCGTCAGGCGTCTTTCCAATTCCGCCCGCATCTTCAGCACAACCTCGCGCTCCAACTCCAGGTTGGCTCGCAGCTTGCGCGCTGCGCTCCGCTCCCGCTCAAGTTCCTCGATTACTTCCTCGGCCCGAATCTCTCCCCCTGTGAGTTTGCTTCGGGCCCGTTCCACGAGCTCCTTGTCCAGACCCAGCCGTTCGGCGATGGCCAGGGCGTTGGATCTCCCGGGCACGCCCTCCAGCACCCTATACGTGGGGGAAAGTGTTTCCACGTCGAACTCCATGGAGCAGGAGAGGACCCGGGGGTGAGAAATGGAGAAAAGCTTGAGGGGGGTGAGGTGGGTAGCCACGGCAGCCGGGCAACCGAGCTCCAAAAGCTTTTCCAGAATGGCGAGCCCCAGGGCCGCCCCCTCCTGGGGGTCGGTCCCCGCCCCCAGTTCATCGAGGAGGATCAAGGTCTGGTCATCGGCCTCCCTCAAGATGTCCACGATGTTGTTCATGTGGGAGGAGAACGTAGACAAGTTCTGTTCGATCGATTGTTCCTCGCCAATGTCGGAACGTATCTTGGGGAACACGGTCAGAGCTGTGCGGGGCGATGCAGGGACAGGGATGCCGCACTGGGCCATGACGGTGAGGAGCCCGATCGTCTTGAGGAGCACGGTTTTCCCACCCGTGTTGGGGCCGGTGATCACCGCCACGGGCCTTTCTCCTCCAAACGAGATACTGACGGGGACCGCGCGATCCCCAAGCAAGGGGTGGCGGGCCTCCCGGAGCTCGATCCGCCCGTCCTGGCGAAGCTCGGGGCGCGTGGCCTGGACGGCCTGGGCGTATCGGGCCCGGGCGTACAGGCCGTCGAGCCGGGCCAGCGTGGCCAAATCCCTGCGGAGGCGCGTCTCCTCGTGGACCAAGGCCGCGGTCAGCTCGGCCAAGATTCTGTGACGCTCTCGCTCCAGCTCGTCCTCGATCTCCCGCAGGCGGTTGTTCAGACGGACCACACCGAGGGGTTCGGCAAAAACGGTGTGCCCGCTGCCCGAGGTCTCGTGGACCACGAAAGCCGAGGTGCGGGCCCCGGTCTTGAGAGGAAGGACGTACCGCCCCCCCCGCTGGGTGATCACCGGTTCCTGGACCAGTTCGCGGTGGGAGTCCATGAACCGCCGCAGGGTGGTGGTGATTTCCTCACCGAGTTCCTTGCGCTCCCGACCGAGGGAGCGGAGCTTGGGCGTGGCGTCCTCCCGGATCTGGCCCCGGTCGTCCACGGCCCGCCAAATGGCCTTGAGAAGCGAGGTTTGATCGGAGATCCCCGCGGCTAGGGCCGTCAGACCGGGGAGCTCGGCTGCCCCCAGCGCTTGACGAACTTCGGCGGCCGCCACAAGGGTCGAAGCCACCACCACGAACGATTCGGAGGAGAGGGTTCCCCGTTCGTTGGCCTCCCGCAACAGGGGATCCAGGTCGTGGATGGCTCCAAAGGAAAAGCCCCCTCGCACGGCCTTTTCCATCTCCTCGACCAGGGCAAACTCCCGGAGGAGGGCGTGGCGGTCGGCTTGGGGTTGCAGGGCTTGAACTTGGCGTTGGCCCAAGGAGGAGGCCGCGAAGCGGGCCACGATGTCCAGGACCTGGGAGAGTTCCAGGTCCCGCTCTGTCCGAGGATTGAGAACCATCGTTGATCACTATATCCGAGCGCTCCGGGCGACGCTAGAAGGGTTCTCTGTGAGGACTTACAATGCGCGGTGATCGGCGATGCCTGCCAATTTGACCCCGGCGTTTCTTGCCGCCCGGGACCGGTTCAACCGGGCCAAGACGGACGAAGAGCGCCTCGACGCCCTGATGGAGATGCTGGCCACGATTCCCAAGCACAAGGGGACCGAGAAGCTTCAGGCCGACATCAAGAAGCGGATCGCCAAGCTCAAGGAACGGGCCGATCAGCAGCGGCGGTCGAAGAAAGGGGGCGGCGTCAGCTACCACATCGACCGTGAGGGAGCAGCCCAAATCGCCCTTGTCGGGGCGCCCAACACGGGAAAGTCCTCCCTCCTGGCCGCTCTCACCAACGCCACCCCCCAGGTGGCCGACTACCCCTTGACCACCCACGAGCCGCTCCCGGGGATGATGGAGTACGAGGACATCCAGATCCAGCTCGTGGACTTGCCGGCGATCACCAAGGACTACACCGAAGGCTGGGTCTACGGCCTTGTGCGCCACGCGGATGCCCTGGCCCTGGTGGCCGACCTCTCCGCAGGCAACTGGTTGGAGGAAACCCAGCACGTTTTGCAGCTTCTGGAGGAGCGGCGCATTCGACCTACCGGGGGCCCGAGCAAGATGGCGGAGTGGGGGCCGGTGGACCGTCACACCTTGGCTGTGGGCCTCAAAAAGGACTTGGCTCCGGAGGAAGCGCCCAAGTTCCTGGCCTGGGCCCAGGGGAAATTCCCAGCGGTGGCGGCTTCCACGGTGAGCGGCGAGGGGCTGGAGGACGTGCGCCACCTTATCTTCAAGAACGCGGGCATTGTTCGTATCTACACCAAGAAACCGGGTCATCCTCCGGATCTGTCGCAGCCCTACACCATCCGCCAGGGGGCTACCGTACTGGACTTGGTCAAACAGATCCACAAGGAGTTTGTGAACAAGCTGCGGTACGTGCGGCTGTGGGGCTCGGGGCGTTTTGACGGGCAGCACGTGCCCCTGGACCACGCGCTCCAGGACAAGGACATCGTGGAAATTCACCTGGCTTAGTGGCGGATGCGCCCCGGGCTGGGCTGGGGGAAAATGGGGGCATGACCAGCGACGTTGTCCGACTCGCTCAAGATCTCGTTCGCATTCCCAGTCCGTCGGGAGAAGAAGGGGAGGTTGCCGAGTTCCTCCGGTCGGCCCTGGGGGAGTTCGCCGAGGTGGAAGCTGGCCCGTGCGGGGCTGTGGTGGCCCAGATCGCCCGCGGTCCTGGGCCCGTGGTGATGCTCTGTGGGCACATGGACACCGTGCCGGCCGGGGATGAGTCCGCCTGGGAAGAGCCTCCGTTTGGGGCGAAAGTGGTGGACGGGGTGTTGTTCGGGCGGGGTGTGGTGGACATGAAAGGGGCCATAGCGGCCCAGCTCACAGCGGCGGCCTCCGTCGCCCGGGAAGTCCAGGGTACTCTGTTCCTGGTGTACGTGCCCCACGAAGAAATCGCCGAAGGGGTCGTACTGGCCAAGGTGCTGGACCGGTGGGCCAAGCCGGATGTCGTGGTGTTGGGGGAACCCACGGATCTGCGGCTGGGGATCGGCCACCGCGGCCGGGTGGTGATCCGGTTGGAGGCCCGCGGCAAAGCCGCCCATGCGGCGATGCCCGAGCTCGGGGAGAACGCGATCGAGAAGCTGGTGGAAGCCATGCCGTTTGCCTGGGCGGCCCCGCCTGTGGAAGACCCGGTCCTGGGGCGGGGCTCGGTGACCCCCGTGGCCTTGGCCACGGATTTCGCTGGCCCTGTGGTGCCTTCCCGCTGCTGGGCTTTGCTCGACCGGAGGATTGGTCGAGGGGAGACCCCGCAGTCCGTGCTGGTGGAGTACGAGGGCTTGGGGGTTGAGGCCAAGGTCGAGGCCGAGGAGATCCGTTTATACACAGGAGAGAAGCTCCAGGTGCGGTTCTTTTTCCCGGCGTGGTGGATGGACCCCGAGCACCCTTGGGTAGCCCGGGCCTGGGAGGCCCTGGGAACCCCACCCTTGCGGGTGTGGCGGTTCTCCACGGACGGTGTGGAGAGCTGCGGTCGGCGCGGCCTACCCACGGTGGGGTTCGGACCCGGTGACGAAACCCTGGCCCACCAGGCGAACGAACGGTTGGCCACCGCCGACCTGGTGAAGGCTGTGGAGGGGTACAAGCGCCTCCTGAGGGGCCTTTTCCGCGGTGAGCCCGAGCGCTCCCCACAGGTCGTTCCCGAGCGGCGAGGCCGTGTGCGCCGGCGGCGCTAGCCCTGGCCGGGGGTTGAACCCTTGAGTGTTGACCCCCTTCCCGAGGAACACGAGGTCGATGAGGAACTCCGCGAGGAGAGGCCGCCCAGGTGGTGGGTTCCAGCCCTGGCTGTGGTGGTGGCCGCGGCCTTGTTGGCTCTGGCCATCCCCGGCCTTCTCCCTGGCCGGTCCGTCTCCTCGGGAACAGCGTTCGCCGTGGCCGAGGGGCTCTTGGTGACCGCGGCCCACGTGGTCCAGGCCACGGAGACGGCCACGGTTTACGTGGAGGGGCGGAGGTACAAGGGAACGGTCGTGGCTCGCAGCACCGAACTGGACGCAGCCGTCGTTGCCCTACCCCCGGGTGTAGGCGTTGTGCCTCTGCCTTTGGGCGATCCTTTGCGCTTGGACTGGGGCGAAGCCGTGTGGGCCCTGGGCTTCCCGGGAGGGGAACCCTGGCCCACGGCCGTGGGAAGCGAAGTGGTGGGCGTGGGTTGGTCTGCTGTGGGGGGGGACGGCTCCATTCTTTCTGGGCTCGTGGCCGTGCGCGCCCCCTTTCGCCCCGGCTTCAGTGGCTCTCCTCTTCTCAACGGTCGGGGCGAGGTCGTGGGGATTGTGTCGGGGACCCTGCGGGGAGACGGCGCGGGAAGTCTGGGCTTTGCTGTCTCGGCCAGTCGGGTACGATCTTGGCTTCAGGGCCGAGGCGTGGGTCTGTTGGCGCCCTCGTTGAGGGAAGACCAATTAAGCCAGACCGAGCTCTCGGGCTTGGCCCGTCGCTCGGTGTTCCGCATCGAGGTGCGCCGCTAGGTTCGGCTCTCTGGCCGCACGTCCTGTCTTGACTTGAGCGCTGCCGATCAGGGGAGCTCGTCCCTTCGCGCCCGGCGAAGGAAGCTTTGCCAGGATTTCCACCACTTTGCCGTT
Source organism: uncultured bacterium (assembly GCA_937122485.1). Taxonomy (GTDB): domain Bacteria; phylum Bipolaricaulota; class Bipolaricaulia; order Bipolaricaulales; family Bipolaricaulaceae; genus CAKZKH01. Next base: position 8,789 of record CAKZKH010000119.1, read on the forward strand.
TGCCGGTGCCGAATCAGTCCTATTCCGACAAGCACGCGAAGGGCGTCAACAAGGAGGGGACTCCACGACCCGGGCAAGCTCAACCGCCTCATCTCCAAGAGAGAGGCCACGTTTCCAATGAGAGCAGGGATTCCCAGGACAAAGGCCGTGTAGATGCCCAAGCCCGAGAGGACCCAGCTCCACACGGTTTCTGCGGGGATGGACACCACCATCGTTTCCTCGCCCTTGGCCAGCTTCCGGGCCCACGTCGGTGCGTAGGCCAAGCACACGGTGGTCCCAATCACGTACCCTGCAAAGGGGAGAAGCACCAAACCAGCGGTGTACCACCAGGGACCGGACCTAGGGT
>CAKZKH010000120.1 GCA_937122485.1 uncultured bacterium
TTTTTCGCAGCGCCCCTTCGTCCTTGGCCTCCACAACAAGAACGGGGATTGTCCGCAGGAGGGGCCAAAACTCGGGCCAGGGAATGGAGCCTTCCCCCAGGGCCAGGTGCTCGTCCCCAGAACCGCGGTTGTCGTGGAGGTGAACAGCGTGAAGGTAGGGCAGCACCGTGGGCAAGAGTTCCACAAGCTTTGGGCCGTGGGCCAGCCACGCGTGGCCCAAGTCCAAGGTCCCTGGAATTTCCAGCTCCCGCAGCCACCGTGCGAAGGTTTGGAGGTCGGCCAGGTGGGCCCCGGGAAGGGGAGGGTCGTTCTCCAGGGTAAGGGTCACCCCGGCCCGGCGGGCCTTGCTGTTCAGGTCCTTGGCGAAGGTCTGGGCCTTGGCGTCATCGCCGCTTGAACCCAGGCCCATGAGAGACCGCAGGCCCAGGTGGAAGTTGACCGTTTCGGCTCCCAGTTTCTCCGCCAAGTCCACGGTCCTCTCCAAGACTTGTTGAGTCGCTTTCTGCACCTGGGGAACGAGGGAGAGGAGGTGGAGATCGCTCACCGGGGCGTGCAGGGACCAGCGAAGGGGGCTGCGGCGCGCTTGTTCCACCACCTCGGGGGTCCACCGGTCCGGGGTCCAGGGAGGCTCGCACAGGAACTCAATCCCGCACAAGCCCAGTCCCTGAACGGCCGCGGCAGCTTGACTTGGAGGGGCCGGGTGAAACGGCAAAGACGAGGCCCACAGTTGGACCTTCACCTTGAGGAAAGAACCTTGTTGAGGTCCCAAACCACGACCAGACCGTCGTCAGATCCTGTTACAAGGAAAGCGCCGCTGGGGGAAAAGCGGACGCTGGAAACTGGACCCTTGTGGCCCTGAAGGACGGCCACACAAACGCCTTGCTCCAGGTGCCAGATCCTGGCCGTCTCATCAAGCGACCCGGAGGCGACCCACAGCCCCTTGGGTGAGACATCCACCGCGATGGCGCAGCTTTCGTGCCCCCACATCTCCCGGTACATGAGCCACACGGCGGTGTCCCACACGCGGATCACCTTGCCCCAGCCCATGACGAGGAAGAAGCCATCAGGGGTGAAGGCCACGTCCCACGCCTTACCAGGGATGACGTGGGCCACGGAGAACGTGGCGGCCTTCCAAACAACGGCCTGGTCAATGGCGGAAGACACAACCACGCTACGGTCAGGCGAGAAGGCAATCGTGCGGATCTGTGTTGAATGGGGTTGCTTTTTCCAAATCAACTTGGGCCCTTGAACGCTCCATAGGGCCAGCGACCCTTCCGAGCCTCCCACGAGCAGCTCGCCCTGAGGGGTAAACGCCAGGGCCGCAATAATGCCTAGCTCCATGGAAACCCTGGCTACAACCTCTCCGGTGTGTGTATCCCAAACCAGCACTTGGTTCCAAGAACCACCGGCCAGCCGAGTTCCATCCAGGGAGAAGGCCACAGAAGCCACCTGAAAGCCCGCCAACCGAAATACCCGCACAAGTCTCCAAGTTCCCGCCTCGTAGAGGTAGACGCCGTCAGGCCCGCCGGCCGCGAGGTACTGCCCCCCAGGGGAGAAGGCAAGATCCCCAAGCCAGCGGAGGTTCCAGCTGGCCACGGCCCCGGAAGGAAGGCCCTGAGCCAGCGAGGCCAACGACAAGGCTAGCACCGCCATGGCAAGCGAGAGTCTGCGCATACCCGTCACCCCTCCTTTCTCTGGGAAACTTAGCGCACTTGGGGTGAAGTGGGCAAATCTTAGGGCAGGGCGGGGAGGTAGAAGAGCTCGGTGTAGTTGCGGAGCATGCGCCGGGCGGAGAAGCGGGGGGCCACGGTCTTGATCGCCCGTTTCATCACCTGGACGAACCGGTGGGGGACGCCGTCGGGACCGCGCTCGTAGTACATGGGGACGATGGTGTCTTCCAAAAGGGTGTACAGGCTTTCCGCGTCCAAGGGGGTGCGGTTCTCGGAGGCCTCGCGGGGTCCCACGGCCCAGCCGTTGTCTCCGCTGTAGCCCTCCGGCCACCAGCCATCGAGGACAGACAGGTGAGGGACACCATTGACGCTGGCCTTGATGCCGCTTGTGCCGCTGGCCTCCAACGGTGGCTGAGGTGTGTTGACCCACACGTCCACTCCAGCCACGAGGTACTTGGCCAAGTGCTCGTCGTAGCCTTCCACGAAAGCGATGCGGCCGGCGAAGCGGGGGTCCCTGGCCACGCGCACCACCTCCTGCAAGAGCCGCTTGCCCTCGTGGTCCGCGGGATGGGCCTTGCCGGCAAAGACGATCTGTACCGGGAACAAGGGGTGATTCAGGACCCTCTCCAGACGATCGAGATCGTAGAGAAGCAAGGTGGGGCGCTTGTAGGCCGTAAACCGGCGGGCAAACCCCAAGGTGAGGTGGCGGGGGTCCAGCAGGACACCGGAGGCCAGGATCAGCCCAGGATCGGCCTGCCCGCCCTGCCAGCGCCGGCGGGCCCGGGCCACTATCTCCGCAAACAAGGCCACCTTCCGCTCCTGGTGCACCTGCCAAAGTTCTTCGTCGGGAATCTGGTCCACCGCCTCCCACACCGCGGGGTCCTCGGGGCGCTCCCGCCAAACCTTGCCCAGGTACCGATCGAACAGGGCCTGAACCCGCAAGGGCTCAATCCAGGTGGGCAGGTGGACACCATTGGTGATGGGGTGAATGTCAGCTTCTTTGTGGTCCACGGCCACGCCGGCCCACATCCGCCGGGCTACCTCGGCGTGCTTGTGGCTCACGGCGTTGCAGAACTTGCTCATCCGCAACGCAAACACGGTCATGTTGAACCCGGCCTCGGGGTGGCGGGGGTCCGTCCCTAACTGGAAGAGCTTACGCCGGTCAATCCCCCCTTCCTCGCAGTACCGCCCCAAGTACCGCTCCACCAAGGGGAAGGGAAACACGTCCGTGCCAGCCAGAAGTGGCGTGTGGGTGGTAAACACGGTGCGGCCGCGCACCTTCTCCAGCGCCTGTTCCCAGCTCTGGCCCCGGGCCAGTTCCCTCCGCAGGCCCTCCAAAGCGGCAAAAGCGGGATGGCCCTCGTTGAGATGCACCACCCGTGGCTCAAGGCCCAACGCCGCCAGGGCCCGCATGCCTCCAATCCCCAGGACGATCTCCTGCCTCAGTCGCTGCTCCAGGTCGCTCGTGTACAGCCGCTGGGAAATTGTGCGATCCCAAGGGGCGTTCTTTTCCACCTCGGTGGAAAGGAGGTACAACGGGACCCTCCCCACCTGGGCCTTCCAAACCTCCACGTACACAGGGGGATCAAACCCGGGAACCGAGATGAGAAGGGGTTGACCTTGCTCGTCCATTGCCGCGGCCAAGGGGCAGTCCCCAGGGTTGAGGGTTTCGTGGGCCTCTTCCTGCCAGCCGTCGGGGCGGAGGCGTTGGGCTACGTAGCCGTGGGAGTAAATCAGGCCCAGGCCCACCAGGGGAAGGCCTTGGTCGCTGGCCTCTTTGAGGGTATCCCCGGCCAGGATGCCCAGGCCCCCCGCGTAGGTGGGAAGCGAGGCATGAATTCCAAACTCCGCGGAAAAGTACACGATGGGGTGTGTTTCGTCGGCCCGGCCAGCCAAGGCTGGATGGGGACTGGCGCTCAGGTAGCGGTCGAATTCGGCAGCGACTCTGTCCAGCAAGCGCAGGAACTCCGGATCGCGGGCCGCTCGCTCCAACCCCTCGGGACTGGCCAAGCTCAGCATCTTGACGGGGTTGTGGTTGGTGGCCCGGTAGGCCGCGAGGTCCAGGGCCCGCCAAAGCTCGCGGCCGATGGGGTTCCATGTCCACCACAGGTTGTAGGCCAGCTTTTCCAAGACGCTCAACCGCTCCGGCAGATGAGGAAAACAAAGACAACCCATGAGGCACCAATTCTACCGCAAACAACACGGGGACAGCGAAGGTTGCTCCGCGCCGTTGGGGCTTCTACCATGAGCCGGCAAAGGAGGTAGCCCATGAACGTGGACGATGTGGGGTTTGCCGCGGGTTCTGTCTGGCAGTTCCTCAAGCAAAACGGACCGGCCTCGGTCTCCAAGGTAACAGAAAGCGTGGAGGGAGGACGCACCCTGGTGCTCATGGCCCTCGGCTGGCTCGCCCGGGAAGGTAAGGTGGAGTTCTACCCTGAGGGAAGAGCCCAGTTCGTGCGCCTGCGGGAATAGCTGTGGGTTCTCGGCCCGATATTTGGGGAGACGAGCCCACCCTCCTCACCGAGGAGGACCTGTGGTGGTTTGCTGAGGGAACTCACACGACCCTTTACACAAGACTCGGCGCTCATCCCGTCCGTTCCAAGGGACGGGACGGTGTGTACTTCGCCGTTTGGGCTCCCGATGCCGGTGCTGTCTCGGTCATCGGGGACTTCAACGCTTGGCAGCCTGGTCGCCACCCCCTTCACCCCCGGAGAAGCTCAGGGATATGGGAGGGGTTTGTGCCCGGCGTGGGCCCGGGCATGCTGTACAAGTACCACGTCGTCTCTCGGCACGGACACGTCTTGGAAAAAGCCGACCCTCTGGCGTTCGCTACGGAAGTCCCGCCCCGCTCGGCCTCGGTGGTGGGGGACTTGGAGTACACCTGGAACGACAGGGCCTGGATGGAGCGCCGGGCCGAGCGCAACGCCCTCGACGCCCCTATGGCCATCTACGAGGTGCATTTGGGCTCGTGGCGCCGCGGGGAAAACGGCCGCTGGCTCACCTACCGGGAACTCGCTCCCCTGCTGGCCGACCACGTCTCCCACATGGGGTTCACCCACGTGGAGTTTTTGCCGGTGATGGAGCACCCCTTCTACGGTTCCTGGGGGTACCAGACCACCTCGTACTTTGCCCCCACGGCTCGCTACGGCCATCCCCAGGACTTCATGTACCTCATCGATGTCCTCCATCAAAACGGCATCGGGGTGATCCTGGATTGGGTTCCTTCGCACTTTGCCACCGATGGTCACGGCCTGGGCTTGTTTGATGGTTCCCACCTTTACGAGCACGCCGACCCCCGCCAGGGGTACCACCCCGACTGGGGGAGTTTCATCTTCAACTACGGCCGCCACGAGGTGCGCAGCTTTCTCCTTTCCAGCGCCCTGTTTTGGCTTGATCGGTACCACGCCGACGGGCTAAGGGTGGACGCGGTGGCCTCCATGCTCTATTTGGACTACTCCCGGCGGGAGGGGGAGTGGGTTCCCAACCCCTACGGCGGGCGGGAGAACTTGGACGCCACTGGTTTTTTGCGCCAGCTCAACGAGGCGGTGTACCGCCATTTCCCGGGCGTGCAGACCATCGCCGAGGAATCCACGGCCTGGCCCATGGTCAGCCGCCCCACCTCTGCGGGGGGCTTGGGCTTCGGGCTCAAGTGGGACATGGGGTGGATGCACGACACCCTCCAGTACATGGCCCGCGAACCCATCCACCGCAAGTACCACCACAACCAGCTCACCTTCCGCTTGCTGTATGCCTTCCACGAGAACTTCGTGCTTCCCCTCTCCCACGACGAGGTCGTCCACGGCAAGGGTTCGCTACTTGGCAAGATGCCCGGGGACGACTGGCAGAAGTTTGCCAACCTTCGCCTCCTTTATGGCTACATGTACGGGATGGCGGGAAAGAAACTCCTGTTCATGGGGAGCGAGCTGGCCCCGTGGGGGGAGTGGGACCACGAAAAGTCTTTGGACTGGCACCTTCTGGAGTACGGGCCCCACCGAGGGGTGCTGCAGTGGGTGCGCGATCTCAATCGGGTGTACCGCGGGGAGCGCGCCCTCCACGAGCTGGACTGCGACCCCGCGGGGTTCCAGTGGGTGGAGCCCAACGACGCGGACTCCAGCGTCCTGGCTTTCTTAAGAAGCGGGCGGAGCCCAGGCGAGTGGGTGTTGGTGGTGGGCAATTTCACCCCGGTGGTGCGCGGGGGCTACCGGGTGGGCGTGCCCCGGCCCGGGTTCTGGCGGGAGCTTTTGAACAGCGACGCCCGGGAGTACGGGGGAAGCGGGGTGGGCAATTTGGGCGGGGTGGAAGCGCAACCCATCCCCGCCCACGGCCTTCCTTATTCGCTTCCTTTGACCTTGCCCCCGCTGGGGATCTTGTTTCTCAAGCCCGCCTAGAGGTTGATGACCACGTCGGCGTTGGCCCGCAGGTCCTTCAACCACTGGCTCCAGTAGGCCTCGCGCTTGGAAGGAAGGAGCTGGGTGATGATGTCCTCCCGGACTTCGTCCAGGGGCTTGGGGCTACCGTCCTCCCCGGTGAACGATTCCAAGTTCTTCTCGTAGAAGGCGGCGATTTCCTCTTCGGAAACGACGGCTTCATCCCGCACAGCCCGCTTGAGGGCGTCGAGCACGAGCTTTTCCCGCACCTGCTGAGCTATCTCTGCCCGGAAGTCGTCTACGGTCATTCCTTGCATGGCGAGAATCTGGGCCAGGTCGTCGGCGGACAATCCGTAGTAGGCCATGATCTGCTGGATTGTGCGGTCCACTTCCTCGGTTACCTGTTCCTCGTCGGCCGCAATTCCCCGAGCCCGCGCCTCCTGGAGCTGCAGCTTGCGGAGAATCAAGCGATCGAGTACTTCCCGCTCGTACCGGGCAAGGAAGGCCTTGCCTTCTTCGCTCATGAGCAGGGCTTGAGTGAATTCCGGGTACTCTTGGTACAGGGTGAACACGATCTCCGAAAGGCGGGTAGCCCGGTCCAGTTCCTCTCGGGAGATCGGTTCTCCATTGACCACGGCCACAGGCGCCTGGGCCCAAGCCCCCACGCCCACCAGCAGGGCAACCACCACCGCGATCTTCCTCACGACTCCTCCTTCGTTTCTTCCTCTTTCAAAAACCCCACCCGGCGTACAGCCCGGCGGAGGTTCTTGGCGAGCTTCAAGTAGTGGGCCTCGATGTCCGGGCTCACCGAGGGCTGAGTCTTGTCCAGGGCCTGGAGGAAGTGGGTCATGGTGACCTCGTTGGCGTTGAGGTTCTCCCGGAGGACAATGCGCCCCGCCTTGCGGCACACCTCGGCGATGTCCGCCCCAGTGTAGCCCTTGGTGCGGCGGGCCAGCTCCTCCAGGTCCACGTCGTTGGCCAGGGCCATGCCCCGGGTGTGCACCTTGAAGATGGCCAGCCGCGCCTTCTCGTCCGGCAAGGGCACGTAGATGAGTTCGTCAAACCGGCCCGGCCGGAGCAGGGCCGGGTCGATGAGGTCAGGACGGTTGGTGGCTCCGATCACCACCACGCCCCGCAGCTCCTCCAATCCGTCCATCTCCGCCAACATCTGGTTCACAATCCGCTCGGTCACGTGGGGCTCCCCGATCGCCGTGCCTCGGCGGGGCACAAGGGCATCCAGCTCGTCCAGGAAGATGACAGCCGGAGCCACCTGCCGGGCTCGGCGGAACACCTCGGCCACGTGCTTTTCGCTCTCTCCGTACCACTTGGAGAGGAGCTCGGACCCCTTGGCCGTGATGAAGTTGGCGTTGGACTCGTTGGCTACAGCCTTGGCCAACAGGGTCTTCCCTGTGCCGGGCGGGCCGTAGAGAAGGATGCCCCGGGGCGGGGTGATCCCCAAGCGGCGGAACGCCTCGGGCTTGGTGAGGGGGAGCTCCACAGCTTCCCGGAGGAGCTGCTGGACCTCGGCCAATCCGCCGATGTCCGCCCAGGTGACGTTGGGCACCTCCACCATCACTTCTCTCATCGCCGAGGGCCGAACCTGCTTGAGGGCCTGCTCAAAATCGGTCCGGCGCACCACAAGCTGCTCGGCCACCTCCTTGGAAATCCCTTCGCTTTCCAGATCGATCTTGGGGAGGAGCCGGCGCAGCACGTTCATGGCCGCTTCCCGGGCCAAGGCGGCGATGTCCGAGCCCACGTATCCGTGGGTCAGGTTGGCCAGCTCATCCAAGTTCACTTCCTTGTCCAGGGGCATGCCCCGGGTGTGAACCATGAGGATTTCCTTGCGGCCCTCACGATCGGGCACCCGGACCTCGATCTCCCGGTCGAACCGGCCCGGCCGGCGCAACGCCGGATCGATCCCCTCGATCCGGTTTGTGGCCCCGATGACAATCACATTGCGCCGCTCTTTGAGCCCATCCATGAGGGTGAGGAGCTGGGCCACCACCCGGCGCTCCACTTCCCCTGTTACTTCCGCCCGCCGGGGGGCAATAGAGTCCAGCTCATCGATGAAGATGATGGCCGGGGCATTCTTCTGGGCCTCTTCGAAGATCTCCCGCAGCCGCTGTTCGGACTCTCCGTAGAACCGGGACATGATCTCCGGTCCGGAGATGGCGATGAAGTGGGCATCGGTCTCATTGGCCACAGCCTTGGCCAAGAGGGTCTTCCCCGTCCCCGGGGGGCCGTACAGCAGTACCCCCCGGGGAGGCTCGATCCCCAATTGGGCAAACAGCTCGGGCTTCTTGAGGGGGAGCTCCACCATCTCCCGGATCTTCTGGATGACGTCCCTCAGGCCGCCAATGTCCTCGTAGGTGACCTCCGGGACCTCCCGGCCGCGCTCGGCCACCTCCACGTGCTCGGGCAGAAGCTCAATGTGGGTCTCCGGAGTGATGCGCACCAGGCCGCCGGGCGTCGTGGACACCACCTTGAAGTGGAGCTCGCCCAGACCGAAGCTGGGGGCCATCTCGAAGAACTCCCGGAAAATCCGTTCGGTGAGAAGGTCACTGCCAAAGGGCGTGCGCTCACCCCGGGCCACGGTGGAGATCACGTCCCCTGTGCGAACCACCCGTCCCACCAGCACAGCCCGCAGACTCTCCGGGGGGATCACGATGTGGACACCCCGGCGGGCCGGAGCCAGGGTGACCTGGGTGGCCGGTTTCCACTTGGCCTTGCGCACCTGAACGGTCTCCCCCACGCCAACCCCGGCATTGGCCCGGATCAGCCCATCAATCCGGATGATGTCCAGACCTTCGTCCTGTTGGTAGGCCATGGCCGTGATGGCTCCGGTCACCCGTCGGCCCTCAAGCTCCACCGGTTCCCCCAACGACACGCCCAAGGCGTCCATCACCGAGCTGGCGATGCGGGCGATGCCCCGCCCCACATCCTGCTGCAGGGCTTCGGCCACCTTAAGCTTCGCTTGTGCCTGTTCTTCTTTGGGAGACATGGCGCCTCCTCTCGGTCCCCCAATCGTACCGTTGTGGCCGGGAAACCGCCACAAGGAAGCTATAATCCCAAACGTGCGCCTATTCTTCTGTTTGGAACTTCCAGCGCAGGTG
>CAKZKH010000121.1 GCA_937122485.1 uncultured bacterium
CTCAAAGGAATTGACGGGGGCCCGCACAAGCGGTGGAGCATGTGGTTTAATTCGAAGCAACGCGCAGAACCTTACCAACTCTTGACATCCTCTGACCGCCGGCGAGAGCCGGTTTCCCCGCAAGGGGCAGGGAGACAGGTGCTGCATGGCTGTCGTCAGCTCGTGTCGTGAGATGTTCGGTTAAGTCCGGCAACGAGCGCAACCCACACTCTCAGTTGCCATCAGTTCGGCTGGGCACTCTGAGGGAACTGCCCGTGATAAGCGGGAGGAAGGTGTGGATGACGTCAAGTCCTCATGGCCCTTACGGGTTGGGCTACACACGTGCTACAATGGTGGTGACAGAGGGTCTATCCCCAAAAGCCATCTCAGTTCGGATTGTCGTCTGCAACTCGACGGCATGAAGTCGGAATCGCTAGTAATCGCGTAACAGCACGACGCGGTGAATACGTTCCCGGGCCTTGTACACACCGCCCGTCACACCATGGGAGTTGGGTTGACCCGAAGACGGTGCGCCAACCTCGCGAGAGGAGGCAGCCGGCCACGGTCAGCTCAGCGACTGGGGTGAAGTCGTAACAAGGTAGCCGTAGGGGAACCTGCGGCTGGATCACCTCCTTTCTAGGGACGTTCCTGGCAGGAGCCCTTCTGGGGTTTCTCGTGGGACAACCTGGCAGCTCCGCAAGGGGCATTGGCCTGCTGGCTGGCCGTCCTCATATCCCTTCGATGCTCTGAGACGACGGGTTGCCGCCCGTGACTTCTTGGGTCGGTAGCTCAGGTGGTTAGAGCGTACGCCTGATAAGCGTAAGGTCGGAGGTTCGAGTCCTCCTCGACCCACCAATGACCCTGGCTGGTTGGCCTGGCCGAGGGGCCTTAGCTCAGCTGGGAGAGCACCTGCTTTGCAAGCAGGGGGTCGGGGGTTCGATCCCCCCAGGCTCCACCATCTGGGTGATTTGGGGTTATGTCGTCTGGGGTGTTTTGAGTTGTCGGCTTGACTGCCGAGCATCTTCGGGTGCTGGGCCGTCCAGCCGGACGAGTGGATTGAACAGCGTGAAGAGAGAGAGCATCAGAGACCGCTGACGGGCCCGAGTGGGGGTTCGTCCTGGGCTTCGGGCCCGAGGCGGATCTGTATCCAAGTCTAGTACACTAACCGCGCATTTGCGGGCTGTCCCTGTTGGGATGGCTGCGGATGCGAGTGATGTATGACTTTCCGCCCAGGGCCGTGCGAGCTGGAGAGCCGTGCGGGGGGCAGGGACGGATGGGCTGGTCTTTTTGGGCTGGCGGCATCCTGTGTCTGTCTGTCTCTGGGTCGGATCAAGCGCGAGAAGGGCGTTTGGTGGATGCCTTGGCAGCAAGAGGCGATGAAGGACGTGATACCCTGCGATAAGCCATGGGGAGCCGGGAATGGGCTTTGATCCATGGATTTCCGAATGGGGAAACCCACCTGACAGTTGATTATGGTTGCTCTTCGGGGCGATCCATAATCGGCTGAGACAGGGACTTGGAACCTGAACACATAGGGTTTCAAGGGCGAACCCGGGGAACTGAAACATCTCAGTACCCGGAGGAAAGGACATCAACAGAGACTCCGTCAGTAGTGGCGAGCGAACGCGGACCAGCCGAGCCGTGAGAACGACCAGAATGGCCTGGAAAGGCCAGCCGGAGCGGGTGACAGCCCCGTATGGGAAGTTCGATCGGACGCATCAAGTAGGGCGGGACACGTGAAATCCTGTCTGAAGATCGGGGGACCACCCTCGAAGGCTAAGTACTCCTTGCTGACCGATAGCGAACAAGTACCGTGAGGGAAAGGTGAAAAGCACCCCGACGAGGGGAGTGAAACAGTACCTGAAACCGGACGCCTACAATCAGTCGGAGCCTCCATGAGAGGTGACGGCGTACCTTTTGTATAATGGGTCACCGACTTGGTCTCACGAGCGAGCTTAAGCCGATAGGCGGAGGCGGAGCGAAAGCGAGTCTGAACAGGGCGTTCAGTTCGTGGGATCAGACCCGAAACCGAGTGATCTATCCATGGCCAGGCTGAAGGTGGGGTAACACCTACTGGAGGGCCGAACCCACGCCTGTTGAAAAAGTCGGGGATGAGCTGTGGCTAGGGGTGAAAGGCCAATCAAACTCGGAAATAGCTGGTTCTCCGCGAAATCTATTGAGGTAGATCGTCAGGTGGTCACCTTCGGAGGTAGAGCACCGGAAGGGCTAGGGGGGCCCAAAGCCCTACCAAACCCTACCGAACTCCGAATGCCGGGAAGCGCAGGGCGGCAGACAGACGGTGGGTGCTAAGGTCCATCGTCGAGAGGGAAACAGCCCAGACCACCGGCTAAGGCCCCCAAATCGTGGCTAAGTGGGAAAGCATGTGGGACGGCCAAAACAACCAGGAGGTTGGCTTAGAAGCAGCCATCCTTTAAAGAAAGCGTAATAGCTCACTGGTCTAGACAAGCTGTCCTGCGGCGAAAATGTACCGGGGCTCAAGCCACGTGCCGAAGCTGTGGGCTTGCCATGGGCAAGCGGTAGCGGAGCGTTCCCTAGGCCTGCGAAGCCGGACCCGCGAGGGCCGGTGGAGGTATGGGAAGTGCGAATGCGGACATGAGTAGCGACAAGGAGAGTGAGAACCTCTCCCGCCGGAAGTCCAAGGGTTCCTGCGCAAGGTCAATCCGCGCAGGGTGAGCCGGCCCCTAAGGCGAGGGCGAGAGCCGTAGCCGATGGGAACCAGGTCAAGATTCCTGGGCCCGCTGGAGGTGACGGCGTCGAAGCGTCGTATTCCCTGACTGGATTGGGGGTGCGGCCGGAGGCGTCCAGGAAACAGCCCCAGCGTATGGACCGTACCCGAAACCGACACAGGTGGACTGGTCGAGCATACCCAGGCGAGCGAGCGAACGGTGTCGAAGGAACTCGGCAAATTGCCCGCGTAACTTCGGGAGAAGCGGGGCCTCGGTCCGGGCAACCGGGTCGGGGTGGCACAGGCCAGGGGGTGGCGACTGTTTACTAAAAACACAGGGCTCTGCGAACTCGAGAGAGGACGTATAGGGTCTGACGCCTGCCCGGTGCCGGAAGGTTAAGGGGAGGGGTGCAAGCTCCGAACCGAAGCCCCGGTAAACGGCGGCCGTAACTATAACGGTCCTAAGGTAGCGAAATTCCTTGTCGGGTAAGTTC
>CAKZKH010000122.1 GCA_937122485.1 uncultured bacterium
CGCCGCCGAGATCGAGCGGATTCCTAACGAACAGGCCATCCTGCGGGCCAAGGAAGCAGCTCAAGAAGCCCTGGCCTTGCGCCACATTGACCTGAGCGGCATTGTGGGCGAGGAACGTAAGGCTCGGGAAACTGGGAATAGCGGCATGCCCGGAGTTTGGGAGGCACTCTATTCTAGGCTCCTTGGGATGCCCGAAGCGCGACTTTGAGGCTGGCGAGCGCGTGTTCCGGTGTGATCCCGGGCGGTTTACCCGTCTTGATCGCCGCCACCAAGTCCCGCATCACAGCTTGAATGGCCCGCTGGTACTCACCTTGGCGGTTCGGGGCAGCCGCTTCGGCACGAACTTTTAACCCATGGGCTGTCTCGTCCAGAACTTGAACCTGCTTGCCAAACAGCTCGTGCAAAAGGGGAGTTTGCCCAGGATGGACAAGCCCGGTCAGCACAACCCGCTCGGGGATCCAGCCATCTACCCAGATTTCTCCGCGCGTAAACCCCAGCTGAACTGTAGTACACTCGATCAACCGGGGGCGGTTGAAGCTGTGGTAAAAGATCCCCAGCATCCTCTGCCCGTACTGCACTACTGCACCCACCCGGTCCAGCAAGCCATCGGCCCGGTGCAGTGCGTACCCCTGCACAAAGTCCGGCTCTCCTCGGGCCAATTGGTTACAGAGGTCGAAAAAGTGCACCCCGTGCTCCACGTGGATGCCCCCGCTTTGCCCGGTATCCCAAAACCAGTGCTTGTGGGGAAGCCCTTCGTCGGTCACAAGGTTGGTTAGGCAAAACAGGTGGAGCTCGCCCAGAAGGCCCGATTGCAGGACCTGAAACGCCAAGCGATACAGGGGATGGTGGCGCAGGACGTAGTCCACGGTCAAATGCACGCCAGCCCGTTTCGCCGTTTCGACGGCTTGTTCGGCCTCTTGGAGGTTGAGGGCCAAAGGCTTCTCCACCAGCACGTGCTTTCCGGCCTGAGCGGCCTCTTGGGCCATTCGGGCGTGCAAAAACGGCGGTGTGCTGATCACCACGATGTCCACTTCCGGGTCGGCCAGCAGCCGAGCACAATCGGTGTACGCCTTGACCGGGGAGGAAAGACCTTCGGGAGAAATGGCGGGGTCGCATACGGCCACCACGCGGACCTCGGGCAAGGCCGCATAGGCAGCCAGTTGAAAACGGCCGAATCGCCCCAGCCCCACCAGGCCCACACCCAGGGGTTTATCCATGGAGGGCAAAGTCGATCACCTCCTGCAGAGGTGCCACGGCCAAGCCAATGACGTGATCTGCTCCTCCGTAGAACACGTAAACCGAGTCTCCAACGACAATGTTGGCGCAGCTGAACACTACGTTAGGCACGTTGCCGAACTTCTCCCAGGCCATCTCGGGCCAAAAGACGGGATCTTTGGGACGGGACCGAACCTGGCGGGGGTCATCTAGGTCAAGGAGGGCCACGCCGAACCGGTAGACCCGTTGCCGGTCGTAGGCGTGGTAGAAAAGGAGCCAGCCGTGGTCCGTTTCGATGGGGACGCCATTGGCCCCTACGGAGACGTTGTCCCACCAGTTGTCGTCCCGGGGTCCCAAGAGCTTCACCATGCGCTCACGGGGCCAGTCGCGCAGGTCTTTGGAAAAGGCCAGGGCGATCCAGGGCCGCGGGCGGTGAACGGCCACAAACCAGTCCTTCAGGCGCTTGGGGAAAAGCACGTGGTCTTTGTTGTCTTCCCCGTGCACAATGGGGGCCAGTCGCTCCCAATGGATCAAGTTGGAGCTGCGGGCCACCATGGGGACAATGGCCCCTCCGGCGATGGTGGGTTGCCCCTGCGGCGGCCCATACGCTGTGTAGGTCATGTAAAAGGTCCCCTCGATCTCCACCACCCGGGGATCCTCTACTCCCCACGCCTCGTAGGAGTAGCTGGGTACCAAGACTGGATGACGCGAACGGTTCCAGTGGATCCCGTTTTCGCTGATGGCATAGCCGATGCGGCTGATCTGGTCTAAACCCTGCGCCCGGTAAAACATGTGGAACAGGCCCCGGTGGTAGATGACCCCGGGGTTGAAGACGTGGGCGCACTCCCAGGAAGACGTGAGCTCGGGAAGCAGAATCGGGGTTTCACTGACACGTTTGAGGATGGGTTCCATCTTTCCTCCTTTAGGTGGAAATCACCAGCGAAACGCCTTTGACGAATCGCCTGCTGAAAATGAGGAACAGGATGAGGATGGGGAAGGTGAGGAGCACGCCCGCGGCATAGAGGGGGCCGGGGTAACCCCCGTAGGGGCCAAACATCGTGGTGAGGAGCACGTTCAGAGTTTGCTTGGATGGATCGCGGATGACGATCATGTCCCACAACAGCTCCACCCACCGCTCCATGAACAAAAACAGAAACACGATGGCGGTGACCGGTCGTGCAATGGGGACCATGATTTGGAAGATGATGCGCAGCTCGCCCGCCCCGTCCATGCGGGCGGCCTCGATGACTTCCCTGGGGAGACTGCGGAAAAAGTTGGCGTACATGAAAATTGCCCACGTGCTCACCAACCCTGGCAGGATCATCGCCCAATACGTGTCGTAAAGCCCCAACGAGCGGATGAGGAGGAACGCCGGAATGAGGAGGATGATCCCGGGGTAGAACATGTGGAACAAAATGAAGTTCTGAATTAACCTGCGCCCGCGGAAAGCGAGGACCGCCAAGGCGTAGCCCACCACCGCGCCCAGGGCAACCCGGCTGAACGTGACCACCGAGGCGACCAGTGCGCTGTTGGCCCAGGCCCGGAGCCAGGGGCGGGGCAGGGCCCCCACGCCCCCGCCCAACAGCCACTCGTAGGAACGCCAGCCGTAGGTCGAAGGGAACAGAACGCGGTCCACTTCCCGCCAGGGCGCCAGGGACTGCAACAGCATGTACAAATAAGGGGAAATCATGAGGAGAAGGACCACTATGGCCACCGCATAAAGTACAAATCCTTTCACCAACCGAGCGCGGCTCATCCCTTGCTCCCTTATCTGAACCCGCGCCGCACGCCCCAGGCCTCCACCACCCGGCGGATGATGAGCACACTCACGAAGGTGGCGACGGCGTTCAGCACCGCCACCGTCGCTCCGTATCCGGCGCGGTAGCGGTCAAAGGCCTGGTAGTAGATCTCCAGCTGCCAGGTGTGCGTGGCGAACCGCGGCCCTCCCCCGGTCAGCACGTAAGGCTCGGTGAAGATCCCAAAGCACAGTCCTACCGCCAAAACCAACACAGTGTAGAACGCGGGGTAAAGGAGGGGCAGCGTGATACGGCGAAACTGCACAAACGGCCCAGCCCCGTCCAAACAAGCCGCCTCGTACAGTTCCCGAGGAATTCCCTGAAGCCCGGCCAGGAAGATCAACGCGTAGTAGCCCGCAAATTTCCAGACGATCATGGCGCTGATCACCACCAAAGCCAGGGTGGGGTCCCGCAGCCAGCGGGGTGAAGAACCGAACGTGGCCCGCAAAAATTCGTTGAACGGGCTGTCGTAGGAGAGAATCCCCCGCACCACCAGACCGACGGCCACCCCCGAGGCTAAGTAGGGAAGGAAAAAGCCCACGGCAAAGAACTGCTTGAGGCGGGGAAGGTGCTGCACAATGAGCGCAAGGACCAGGGCGGCGACCACCACGCTGGGCACGAAGATCGCCGCGTACTTGTAGGTGTTGACAAAGGCGTAAAGCACCCGGGAAGTGGTGAACGCGGTGCGGAAGTTCTCCAGCCCCACGAACTGGCGAACGGGGTCGATGAGGTTCCAGTCATAAAAGACAAGGGACAGGCTCCATCCCAAGGGGATGAGGAAGAACACGGTGGCGGCCAACACGTAGGGGCTGGCCAGAAGCCAGCCCCCTACGTCTTTTTTCCAGTTCACGGTGGTTACTTGACCAGCAAGGGGCGAATGGCCCGTTTCCAAGCATCCCAGCCCCGCGCGGGGGTCAGCTCCCCCACCAGCACCGGGTAGATGCACTCCAAGCCCATGAGCTCCTGGATTTCCACGAACTCGGGGTGGGCGAAGGGGGGCAGGGCGTAGGGGATGTTTTGGGCGTAGGGCAGAAGCGCCGGTTCCTTTTCCTGAATGTAAGAGGTGAACAGAGCGTTGGTCCCCACGTCGTCGCGGGCGGGCAGCATCCCCGTGATCTCGATCCATTTCAGGTCATGCGCCGGGTTGGAAAACACCCATTGGATGAACTCCCACATGGCCTGGCGCTGGGCCGGGGTGGCCTGCGCGTACAGCACCACACCTTTGGCGTCCGCGAACGTGAACACAGGCTTCTCCGCGGGGTAGGCATCGGGCACGGGAGGCGGCGTCACCACAAAGGTTTGGCCGTAAACAAGCTCCGGGTAGTTCTCCCGCCACCAGGGGAACGTCCAGGGCCCCAGCACCGTCATCACCGTGCGGCCCAGCTCAAACCCCGTGGCCAAAGGCTCGGTGATGAGGAACTTCCGGTCGCGCAGGGTTTTGAAAAACTGCAACACCCCGATAGCCGCTTGGTCGTCGGCGGTGATCTCCCTCCCTGTGATGAGGGCCTTGCCCTGGCTAGCGGCGTAGTAGAACACGAAGAAGTCAAACCAGCGCTGCCACCAGGTGGGCACTTCCAGCTCGCTGCGCAACCACACGAACTTGCCCGGATACTTGGCCTTCACAACTTCCCCCACGGCCAGGACCTCGCTGTAGGTACGCGGCGGCTGGCTGTAGCCCAGCTCCCGCAGAATGTCGAGGCGCCAACCGATGAGCATCGCGTTGACGTAAAGAGGGATGATGTAGTAGTTGCCGTCCGCAAATTTCCATCCTTCGATGGTTTGGTTCATGGCTCGGTTCTGCACTAGGTTGTCCCATCCCGGCAAGGTGTTCCAGGGCACGATGGCTTTGGACCGCGCCAGTTGTTCGCCAAAGCCGATGAAGATGTTTTCGGAGGCTGTGGGCGGGGTTCGCGCGGCGATCGCTGCAAGGATTCCTGCTTCAGACGTGGGCACCTCGGGCATAGGGCTGACCACGATCTTCACGTTGGGGTTGATGGCCATGTACGCCTCAGCCATTTGCCGCCAAAAGACCTCTTGCGAGGGGTTGGGTGCTGTCCAAAACGTGATTTCCACCACTTGGGCCGCGCTCAAAAGCCCAAACGCCATCAGCATCCCACCGACAAGCCACCTGCGCATCTTGTCACCTCCTTTGGACACTTATCCTGTCCTCACTCCTTCATCCGCCAGTCCACAACTACACCACCCACAATAAGCTTGCTGCCTTCACGCACCACCTCCTTCCCCGCGGGGACCAACACCAGGACCACGGCCCCGTCCGGGGGGATGGTCACGGAAGCCTTGCCCAAGGCATTGCGAACCACGAAGGCGTGGCTTGCCGCGTCGTAAACGTCGCGTGGTTCGGAGCCCACGTCCAGCTCCACCTCTTTCGCTTCGATGTAGGGGTTGTACACGAGATAGGTGGGGTAGGCAGGGGAGCGGAAGTAGTCCGTGGCCAGAAGGTCAAGCCGAAGGATGCCCTCCACGTTCGTGGTTTCAACAATGGCCCCAAACACCCCGGCGTGCGAGCCCGCATACAGGGCAAAATCGGTGCGGGCCCACTTGTTGCGGATGGCGTCGCCCGTGGCGTAAGGGCTGACGATGTCCCAGCCCACCACACCGTAGCGGCGCAGGCCCTCGTAGGGGATGACCCCCTGGGGATCGCCCTTCCAAAACGGCGAAGACTGCCGCTCAGGGGGGTGGAAGGGGCTGTAGAACAGGCGGGCATTGACGGAGGCGTGGAGCATCCATTTTCCGATGGTCCGAGCAAAGCGGGGATCGTAGCGCACCAAGGGCACGAGGGCCTCGGCCCAGGCGAACGTGTTCATGGCGAAAGCGTACCCTTCTTGATCGGTGAGGCTGCCGATGAGGCCGTCCACGCGCACCCCGTCCCATGCGCCGGTGATCAGGCCCCAGCCCGGCCGGGCATTGGAAACCCCGAAACACCACCCCACAAACGCCTCTACGTCGTAGTCCGTACCCCACTCGGCGTTGAGGCGGGCTGCGGTCAAAGCGCCGTAGGGGAGGAGCACCTCGTAAAGAGGGTTCCGCCTTTGTACAGCCCACATTTGGAGAAAAGCCAGCGCGGCGCGGGCCGCCTCCAGAAAGCGAGCTTCTCCGAAACTGACATAGGCCGTGTACAAAAGCCAGGCCACGCCTGCGGCGGCATCGGGCTCACGCCACCATCGGTACACCGGCTGCATGCGCAGAAAGTCAAACGCTTGCCAGTTGAAATTGGGGACACCGCTTTCGTCTTTGAGGGCCTGCACGGCGCGTTCCCACCGGTCGGCCACGGTGTACATGATCTCGCGCAGGCTCATGTCCTCAGCCGACGTCTTCACTTCGGCCAGGTGGGGATAAAGATCCGCGAGGATGAAAAAAAGGACGCTGGGGTAAATTTCGTACCAGAAGCTGTTTCCCGTGGTGGTGGAGGGGTTGTTGAGCACGAGGTTCTGGCCGTTGGCGCGGTTGAAAAATTCCTTTTGCATGGCGACCAAGTCCAGCCCCTGCCAGTTGCTCATGTCCAGGCCCACCAAGGTGGCGCTGCGCACAGCAGCAATGACATTGATCGCCTCTTGGGCTCCATTGCGACCGTAACGGGCATCTCCCACGTAGGCGGCCAGGGCCAAGTGGGCGAGGGTGAAGTTTACTCCGCGCCGATCCCACCAGGTCAAGGGGAGAAAATCGCCTTGGGCTTGCAGGTCAAACACCAGGGCGGTGTACTTTTGGGCCACGGCCCGCCAATCGCGGAGTTCCCACGCCGTGGGTTTGGGGGGCATGGCCTCTACGCGGGCAATGGAAATCTGTTCAGCTCCCCAGGCCGGGAGGGCCAGCACAACGCCCCCAAGCAGGGCCGCAAGTTTGAGGCTGCTCATCCACTCCTCCCGGAAAATGAAAAGGAGGAGGGGAACTCTCCCCTCCTCCTTCGCTTCTACTCCCCGGTGCGGTAAACGATGCGGATGCCGTCGACCGAGACCGACCCGCCCACGCCCCAGAACCACAAACGGATGGCGATGATGGGATTGGCGCGGAGGCCGCGGATCACACCGAGGGGGGCAAACTGCCTCAAGCCCTCATTCAACACGATTTCCACGTCCCCGGCTTGGTTGTTGTCCCCGATGAGGTAGGTTCCCCAACCCTCCACCTTAAATCCCTTTTCATCCGGGACGTAGACCAGGGAGCGGAGGTGAGCCTTGAGGGTCCACATTTTTTGAGGTTCTACTCCGAGGAGGATGATGACGGGGTTTTTGGAGGTGTCGAGGAACAGCCAGGGGCTGATTACACCACCCCCCCAAGGTTCACCGAACGTTAGACCGACCACGGCCTTGGCGTCGACCAAGGTGACTGATCCTCCCCCAAGGAAGGCTTCTTCGTTGGGGTCCAGGTATGGTTGCCAAGCGGCGGCGATCATTTCGGGGCTGAATTCGTAGATGACTTGATCGGCGGCCAAGGCCAGGG